>DASRQP010000311.1:0-3031 GCA_035696585.1 Candidatus Acidiferrales bacterium
GGAAACCATATTCGACACGCTGAATGCCAAAGCCGCCCTGTTTGCAATCGACCAACATTTTGAGGAGACAGGCCGACGTGTTCCTGTGATGGCTTCCGTGACGATCACGGATCAGAGTGGGAGGACGCTCTCTGGCCAGACTGTCGAGGCGTTCTGGATTTCCGTCTCGCACATGAATCTGCTGAGCGTGGGAATCAACTGCGCGCTTGGCGCAAAGCAAATGCGGCCGTACATCGAGGAGCTTTCGCGAGTAGCGCCCATTTATATCAGTTGCTATCCAAACGCGGGCTTGCCGAATGCGTTTGGCGGATTCGATGAAACGCCCGAATCAATGGCAACGGATCTGCGGGATTTCGCAGCCAATGGATGGCTGAATATTGTCGGCGGCTGCTGCGGGACAACTCCGGCGCACATCCGTGCCATTGCCGACGCCGTGAAGGACCTGAAGCCGCATACATTGTCGAAGCCCGCGCGCTATACGCGGTTCAGCGGCCTCGAGCCGCTCGTGATTCGGCCCGACACGAATTTCGTCAATATTGGCGAGCGTACGAACGTGACTGGCTCGCCGAAGTTTTCGAAACTAATTCTGAATGGGAAACTCGAAGAAGCTCTCGCCATCGCGCGCCAGCAGGTGGAAGGCGGCGCGCAGATCATCGACATCAATATGGACGAGGCGATGCTCGATTCCGAGCAAGCGATGACGACTTTTCTGCACTACATCGCTTCCGAGCCGGAAATCTCGCGCGTTCCGATCATGATCGACAGTTCGAAGTGGAGCGTGATCGAAGCAGGCCTAAAGTGCATTCAGGGAAAAGGAATCGTCAATTCAGTAAGCTTGAAGGAGGGCGAAGAGGCGTTCAAGCAGCGCATCCGGCTGATTCGTCGTTATGGCGCGGGCATGGTCATCATGGCGTTTGACGAGAAGGGCCAAGCCGATACCGTGGCGCGCAAACTCGAAATCTGCACGCGCTCGTACAGAATTGCCACCGAGGAAGTCGGCATACCGCCGGAAGACCTTATTTTCGATCCCAATATCCTGACCGTTGCGACAGGCATGGAAGAGCACAACAATTATGCCGTCGATTTCATAGAGGCCACGCGGCAAATCAAGGCAACTCTGCCCTATGTGAAGGTCAGCGGTGGCGTGAGCAATATTTCCTTTTCGTTCCGCGGCAATAACGCCGTGCGTGAAGCCATGCATTCGGTTTTTCTTTATCACGCAATTCGCGCCGGCATGGACATGGGCATCGTGAACGCGGGTCAACTGGGCATTTACGCGGAGATTCCCAAAGACCTGTTGGAACTCGTCGAAGACGTGCTGTTGAATCGCCGGCCGGACGCGACGGAGCGTTTACTGGCCTTTGCTGACTCCGTAAAGCAAAAGGGCAAGGTGCCCGTTGAGGAAAGCGCGTGGCGGCAAGGGCCAGTCGAAGAGCGTCTTAAACATGCGCTGCTGAAGGGCATCGTCGATTACATCGAAGTGGATACCGAGGAAGCGCGCAAAAAATACGGCAAACCGATCGCGGTGATCGAAGGACCACTGATGGATGCCATGAACGTGGTCGGTGACCTCTTTGGCTCGGGGCGAATGTTTCTGCCGCAGGTGGTGAAGAGCGCACGCGTGATGAAAAAGTCGGTCGCGTATCTGCAGCCGTTCATGGAGGCGGAGAAACTTTCGAGCGGCATCGCGAAGGCCAAAGGAAAAGTGCTGCTCGCGACGGTGAAAGGCGACGTGCACGATATCGGCAAGAATATCGTTGGGGTGGTGCTCGGCTGCAACAATTACGAAGTGATTGACCTGGGAGTGATGGTCGCAAGCGATAAGATCTTGACCGCGGCTCGCGAGACAAAAGCGGACATGGTCGGATTGAGCGGGCTGATCACGCCGTCGCTTGAGGAGATGTCGCACGTCGCCAAGGAAATGCAGCGCGAAGGATTCATGCTTCCTCTGCTCATTGGCGGAGCGACGACGAGCCGCGTGCACACGGCCGTGAAAATTGCGCCCATGTATAAACAGCCGGTGGTACATGTCCAGGACGCGTCGCGGGCCGTGGGGGTGGTGGCGAGCTTACTCAGCGCGGATTTGAAGAGCGGCTTCGTGGCGGAAAACGGCGCGGAACAGGAAAAAACGCGAGAGAAGCATCGCGGGCCGAAGACGCAGAATCTTGTTTCTTTCGCCGAGGCGCGCCGGAGGAAGCCTGTTTTCGATTGGTCCGATTATCAGCCTCCGCGGCCTTCTTTTACGGGAGTCCGCGCCTACAAATGCGTTTCTCTCGCGGAAATCGTTCCGTATATTGATTGGACGCCGTTTTTTCACGCATGGGAGTTGCGCGGAATCTATCCGCGGATTTTCGAACAGGAAGGTGTGGGTCCCAGAGCAAAAGAGCTTTTCGACGATGCACAAAATCTGCTTCGCCGAATTGTAGACGAAAAGCTTCTCGTCGCTCGTGCCGTGATAGGTTTTTTCCCCGCAAACAGCGTGCTCGGAGATATCGAGATCTACTCGGATGAATCGCGTTCGCGGATCCTGACGACTTTTTATACGCTGCGTCAACAGATGGAGAAACCGGCCGGCGAATCGGAATATGCGCTGGCGGATTTTATCGCTCCGAAAGAGAGTGGACGACCGGACTACTTGGGCGCATTTGCCGTGACGACGGGGATCAACATTGAGCCTGTTGTGGCAGGATTCGAGAAAGCGAATGACGATTACAACGCTTTGATGACCAAAGCTATTGCAGACCGTTTGGCGGAGGCGCTTGCCGAACTTACACACAAGCGAGCGCGCGATGAATGGGGCTTCGGCAAGGACGAAAAACTGGCGCCTGACGATTTGCTTCGAGAGCGTTATCGGGGAATCCGTCCCGCGCCGGGATACCCGGCTTCACCTGATCATACGGAAAAACAGCAATTGTTCGAGCTTTTGGAGGCACAAGAAAATACCGGCATTCAGTTGACTGAGAGTTTCGCGATGTATCCGGCTGCCTCAGTTTGCGGCCTCTATTTCTCGCATCCTAAGGCGAGGTATTTT
>DASRQP010000312.1:0-10794 GCA_035696585.1 Candidatus Acidiferrales bacterium
CACAGACTAGAGTCGAGAGAAACAACCTCGTCAAGCTATCTAAGACCGGACCACTCGATGTACTTTGCCCAAGTGGCATCGGTCTTGTCGAATTTTGCAGTTGCAACAAACCAAGGAATCATCGGTGTCAGGGTTCTCATCTCCCCGAAGATTGTACCGCGCACAAGTCAAGTCCCGATCAGTCACGTAATCGGAAACTAACCTACTACGGCAATCTGAGTCACGACCGAACCGTCTTCTCGCAACCATTGTATTGTCCCGCGGAATTTATGCCGCTGGCGGTCTTTTCGCAGGTTGTCTCGGCCCCGCAAATATTTCCTGGCGCACGCTTGCCGCCTTCGTCCCTCTGTGGCACGCTAGCCCTCCGGCGATGGCTCCTAAAAAGCATTCCACTAATCCATTCGACGAACTCGCACGCCGTCGCGCCGAAGCCGAAGCAGGCGGCGGCGCCGAACGCCGCGAGCGCCAGCACAAAGAAGGAAAGCTCAGCGCGCGCGAGCGCATCGAATTGCTCCTCGACGAAAACACCTTCGAGGAGCTCGACGAATTCGTCAAGCACCATTGCACCGATTTCGGCATGACCGAGCAGCGCCCTTCCGGCGACGGCTTCGTTTGCGGCTTTGGACGTATCGACGGCCGTCTGGCCTACGTTTTCGCGCAGGACTTCACCGTCTTCGGCGGCTCGCTTTCCGAATCGAATGCCGGGAAAATCACCAAAGTCATGAAGCTCGCGATGAGCACGGGCGCGCCCGTGATCGGCTTGAACGATTCCGGCGGCGCGCGCATTCAGGAGGGCGTGAAGTCTCTCGCCGGTTACGCCGATATTTTTCTGCTCAATACGCTCGCCAGCGGCGTTGTCCCTCAAATCAGCGCCGTCATGGGCCCGTGCGCGGGCGGAGCCGTCTATTCTCCGGCCATCACCGATTTTATTTTCATGACCGAGAAAACTTCCTACATGTTCGTCACCGGTCCTGACGTCATCAAGACCGTCACGCATGAAGAAGTCACCAAGCACGAACTTGGCGGCGCCATGACGCACAACGCCAAAAGCGGCGTCGCTCATTTCATCGCGCGCGACGACAAAGAATGTCTCGCCATGATTCGCGAGCTCATCAGCTTCCTGCCATCGAATAATCTTGACGACCCGCCGCGCCGCAAGACAGACGATCCCGTTGACCGTGCCGATGCCTCGCTCAACTCCGTCATCCCCGAAGATCCGATGGTCCCCTACGACATGAAAGACGTCATTCATTCCATCGTCGACGACAGATATTTCTTCGAAGTCCACGAACACTACGCCAAGAATCTCGTCGTGGGTTTCGCGCGTCTCGATGGCCGTCCCGTGGGCATTGTCGCGAATCAGCCGGCGTTCCTCGCTGGCGTTCTCGACATCAACGCGTCCGTAAAAGGCGCGCGCTTCGTCCGTTTCTGCGACGCTTTTAATATTCCGCTGATCACTTTCGAGGATGTTCCCGGTTTTTTGCCCGGCACGCAGCAGGAATTCGGCGGCATCATCAAGCACGGTGCAAAATTGCTTTTCGCGTATGCCGAAGCGACCGTGCCAAAAATCACCGTCATCACGCGCAAGGCTTACGGCGGCGCATATTGCGTCATGTCGTCGAAACACATTCGCACCGACATCAATTTTGCGTGGCCCACGGCGGAAATTGCCGTCATGGGCCCCGAAGGCGCCGTGAATATCGTCTACAAGCGCGAAATTGAGCGCGCACCCGAATCCGAGCGTGAGAATTTGCGTCAGGAAAAAATCGCGGAGTTCCGCGAGCGCTTCGCCAATCCCTACGTCGCCGCCGAGCGCGGCTACATCGACGCCATCATCACGCCCGTCGAAACGCGCGCGAAACTCATCACCGCTCTCCGCTCCCTAGAAAACAAGCGCGACACCAACCCCCGCAAAAAACACGGCAATATCCCCCTGTAGCCGTTGAGCAAGAAGCATTTCCTTGTCATCGCTAGGTGAATCAAATCAGGAACGCAGCGCCGTGCTAGAATTCTTCGCGGCGTTTTTGCAATATTCAAATGTTCAAAAAGATTCTGATCGCGAATCGTGGGGAAATCGCGGTGCGCATTCTGCGCGCGTGCCGCGAAATGAATATTCCCGCCGTGGTTGTCTTCAGCGAGGCGGATCGCGCGTCGCTCCACGTGCGTATGGCCGATGAAGCCTATCCTATCGGTCCCGCGCCTTCGCGCGAAAGCTATCTCGTCATCGACAAAATTCTCGCCGTGGCGCGCGCTTCCGGGTGCGACGCTTTGCATCCCGGCTACGGCTTTCTTGCGGAGAATCCGAATCTCGCGCGTGCCTCCGCTTCGGCGGGAATCACTTTTATCGGACCGTCGCCCGAAGCGATGGAACGGTTGGGCTCAAAAACGGCGGCGCGGCAACTCGCTCGCGATGCAAATGTCCCCACGGTTCCCGGCACGCTCGATCCCATCGAGCAAATCAGCGACGCAACGGAAATGGCGCGACAAATCGGATTTCCTGTCGTGCTCAAAGCCGTCGCCGGAGGTGGCGGGAAGGGCATGCGTTTGGTCGAACGCAAAAGCGAGCTTGCCGCCGCGTGGCGGGATGCTTCGTCGGAAGCGACCAACGCTTTCGGCGACGGCCGCATGTACCTCGAGAAATTCCTTGTGCATCCGCGGCACATCGAAATTCAAATCCTGGGCGATCATCACGGCCACATGATTTATTTGGGCGAGCGTGAATGTTCGGTGCAGCGTCGCTATCAGAAAGTAATCGAAGAAGCGCCTTCGCCGATTATGACGCCCGATCTTCGCCGCGCGATGGGCGAGGCGGCGGTGAAGCTCGCGCGCGCAGGCGGATACACAAATGCGGGCACGCTCGAATTTCTCGTCGATGCGCAGCGCAATTTTTATTTTCTCGAAATGAATACGCGCCTTCAGGTCGAGCATCCCGTCACGGAAATGGTGACGTTGTGCGATTTGGTGAAGCTGCAAATTCATGTCGCCGCCGACGAACCGCTTCCCATCGCGCAAGAAAATATCGAACTGCGCGGCCATGCCATCGAGTGCCGCATTTACGCCGAGGATCCGGACAATAATTTCTTCCCTTCGCCCGGCACAATCCTCGCGCGCAGTGTTCCTTCCGGCCCCGGAATTCGTCTGGATGACGGAGTCTACGCCGGATGGACGGTGCCGACGGATTACGATCCGATGCTCGGGAAATTAATTGCGTGGGGCGGCGACCGCAACGAAGCGATAGCGCGAATGCGGCGCGCTCTGAATGAATATTACGCGGCGGGCATCAAGACAAACGTTAGTCTGTTTCGCAGGATTCTTGCCGAGCCGGAATTTGTGCGCGGCGAAATTCATACGAAATGGCTCGACGAATTGTTGCATCGTTCCGCCGCGCGAGTTTCAGGGGCATCGCCGCAGAAATCCAAATCTGACTCCGCAGACAAGCGCAACGCCCTTGCGGAAGACGCTGCGGCTCTGGCTGCGGCGATGTGGCACATGAATCGCGGCGTTGCGGCAAATTCCGCGGCGCGCCCCGCGTCAAATGATTCGGCGTCGCGTTGGAAGATTGCAGGACGCAGCGAGCAACTTGCGAATGAGCCGCGCCACAAATGAAACTCGAACTGAGAATCGGAGACCGCGCGCGCAATCTTGAAATCGAGCGGCACGGCGAGCAATTTCACTTTCGCATCGATGGCCGCGTCGTGGCCGCTGACGTAAAGCAAGTTCAGCCGGAAGTATATTCAATAATAATCGACGGCGCGGCATTTGAGGCGCGCATCGAATCCGGCGCGAGCGGGCTGCGCGTTCAGATTGACGGCCGGGAATTTCCCATCGCTATTGCCGACCCGCGGCAGTGGCGACGCGACCGCAACCAAATTGCCGCGGCAGAAGGACATCAGCAGATTGTTTCGTCAATGCCCGGGAAAGTGGTGCGCGTGATGGTGCGCGCCGGCGACGCTGTAGAAGCGGGACAAGGACTGCTGGTGGTGGAAGCGATGAAAATGCAGAACGAAATCAAATCGCCGAAAGCCGGCAAGATCGAGCGCATCGCCGCGCAAGAGGGACAAACCGTTAACGCAGGTGAAGTCCTCGCCGTGATCGTCTAAGCAGAATCAGCTCAAAAAAATCAGCTCGAAAAAATCACGACCCAGGGAATTATTATTTCCCCGCGTCGTCGGCGGGAAGCTTGCCCGCGGATTCCACCACTTCCTTCGCAAGATAATTCGCCACGTGGGCTTGATCGCGCGCGGTATTCAAATAGGCGGCGCGTAGCAATTGTTCGCGGCGATTCTGCAGCGTGGAGCGAATCGACTGCTGCACTTGAGGATCGGAAAGCTGCCGCTGCCCGGCAGGTTCGCGCGTAATCAGCTTCAGAATGTGAATGCCGTCCTTCAGTTCGACGGGCTTGCTCACCTGTCCGGGCTGAAGATTGAGCACTGAGTTTTTCAGCGCCGGATCGGTTTGATTCAGGGAAGATTGCGGAATAAATCCAAGGTCGCCGCCATTGGCGCCGTTGGAATCCTCGGAATAATCCATCGCAAGCTGGGCGAAATCGGAACCGGAGGCAAGCTTGGATTCAAGCATGGCAACTTTTGCCTTGGCCTCGGCGGGAGTCTTCGCATCGTCGTTCTTGCGATTGTGAATGGCGGGATCGGGGTGCGGCGTCACGACAATTTGCGCCACGTGATATTGCGGCTCGGCCACGCTGAACTGTGCTCTGTTCTGATTGTAAAACCCGCCGACATCGGCGTCGGTGATGGTGATTTTCGAAACCACTTCGCGATTGAGCAATTTCTGAATCGAGAGTTCGCGGCGAATTTCCTTTTTCAGATCGTCGACGGTTAATCCGTTTTCCTGAAGCTTCTTCTGGAAATCATCCTCGGTGAACGCGGCCTTCGATTCGTTGAATTTGTTTTCAACTTCGCCATCGGTGGCGACCAGGTTCGCGGCTTTTGCACGCTGAAAGAGAATTTCATTATTGACGAGCTGGTCGAGAATGCTCAGCTTGAGCGAAAGCGCTTCATCGTGGGAAGCGGGCGCGCCCTGCGACTGCTCGCGGCTGTGGAAATATTTCTCCACTTCGCTGCGATCGATCGGTGTTCCATTCACCTCGGCCCAAACGTTCGCGCTGGGCGCCTGCTGATTTCGGCACGAACTTGCCAGAACGCAGGCCACCAGGGCCGCGAGAAGCGTCATTTTTTTCAGCAACGTGGAACTCCTTCGAGAGACGTGATGGACGAGCAGTTCAGGCGGCCTTCCGGACGCGGCCGGCGCGGATGCAAGCAGTGCAAACGCGGACATGCTTTCGCGCGCCGTCCACAACCGCCTTGACGCGCCGCAAATTCGGATTCCATCGTCGCCGCCGCAGATTATTAGCGTGGCTGATTGTGTTGCCAAAACTCGGTTTCTTGCCGCAGATTTCGCAAACGAGTGCCATTGTTTCTCCGATTCATTCCGTAAAATGGTGGAGACCATCCTATCAGAGATTGGGTGCGCCCGAAAGCAAGTGAATTTCGTTGCGTCTGGCATGGCGTTATTGCGGCGGTGGCAGAGTGTGCACCTTCACACTGGGCTGTTCGCAAAGGGACATTTCTGCGATACTCTCCTCTGGGGTCATCGTGGCGTGCCGTGGAACGCGCGCCGCATCTAACTGCCATTCTCGCTCTCCATTTCTTGGAGGAGGACGCTATGAACAAAATCGCATTCATTCTAGTGTTTGCTCTATTTACGCCGCTCGCGGCACAGGCTCAGACGAGGAAATTCGACCTATTCGCCGGGTACTCGTTCCAGCGCGTGGAAGGCTTTCCGTCAAACGCGAACATGAGCGGATGGGTGGGCGAGCTGACCTACAAATTCACTCCTTACCTGGGAGTGACAGGCGACGCGAGCGCGCAATATGGAACGCTCACGGGCTCGCGCATCAATTACCACAACATCCTTGTGGGTCCTGAAATATCGCTTCCCCGGAAGATCTCTCCGTTCGTGCACGTGCTTTTGGGTGATGGGAGGTCGAGCGTTTTCGGCGTGACCAGCAAAACGTTCGCTGTCGCAATCGGCGGCGGCGTGGATTATCACGTGAACGACTTGATTTCCATCCGCATGGCTCAATTCGACGTGCTCACAGGCGCGACGAAGCAGACATCCAGCGACGGGCGGTTCTCCGCCGGTATTGTGTTCCACTTCTGACACGCGCCAGGTACGAGAAAAACTCCGCTCTATACAAGTGAAATTCCGCCACGCTCCGGAGGGCGAAGATTCACGCCTTCGCGCGGCGCGGCGTTTCCTCATCGGACTGCAGTGTTGCCGCCGGAGGCCGTGCCGGGCCCCCACCAGCACCGGTTTGCTGAATCGCGGCAGCAATTTCCCCGAGATCTTTCTCGTTGAGCTGGAGATTCGCCGCGCCAATCCACGCATCCACCTGCTCCGGTTTGCGCGCCCCGACGATAGCCCCTGTCACGCCAGGCCATGCGAGTATCCACGCCACGGCCACCGCGGACACCGAGACCCCATACCGTTGCGCGATAGGGCGCAGAGAATCACGCAGCGCGAGATTGTTTTTCAGATTTGGCTGCTGAAATTCGGCCGCATCGCGGCGCCAGTCGTCTTTCGGCATTTTTGCGACGCGCTCGGCGGTGAACGTGTCGGTCAAGAGGCCGGACTGCATGGGGCTATAACAAATCACTCCGGTGTGATTGCCTGCGCACCAGGGAATATTGCTTTCCGCAGCCGCGCGATTGATCAGCGAAAACGGCGGTTGCAGCGAGTCAACGTGGCGGATGGCTTCGCAGCGCTGCATCAAGTTCACGTCGAAATTGGAAACGCCCGCAGCGCGAACTTTTCCCTCCCTCACAAGTTGCGACATCGTAGCCCAGGAATCCTCAACGCGCACGCCACTGTCGTCAGGCCAGTGGAACTGGTAAAGGTCAATACGCTCGACTCCGAGCCGACGGAGGGAAGCTTCGCACTCTGTGCGGATGGAATCGGGCTTGAGGCTGCGCTTGCCGGGAACCATGCGGTTCTTCGGGTCCCACACAACGCCGCATTTCGTGAAGACGAGCGGGCGCTCCAAAGGCGAAAGCTCGCGCAACAGTTTGCCAACAAGCTCTTCGGAATGGCCGAGGCCGTAAACCGCGGCCGTGTCGATCCAGTTGATGCCGAGTTCGAGCGCATGGCGCATGGTGGAGAGCGAAGCCGCGTCGTCCTGCGGCCCCCAGGAGAATGCCCAGTCGCCGCCTCCCATAGCCCACGTGCCGAAACCGACCGTGGTGATTTCCATTCCACTCGAGCCCAATTTACGTTTTGGCAAATTCATTTTTCATCTCCGCAAATCGAGTGTGGCGTTTTCCAATTTTGGCTGCGTCTTAATAGCCGCAAATATTATGACTCGATTTTTTGGCGATGGCTGCATTTTTTGCGCCGTGAGAAGAACGTATCCAATGGCGAAGGTTGAAAGGAATCGTCAACTACTTTCCCGACAAACTGATAGAATCGCGCGCACAAGGTGATCCTGCTGAAGGAGACTTATGCGACTCCCTGCCGTTTTGATTTTCGCGCTCGCCCTCGCCCTATTTCCAAGTTGGCAGGAGGAAGCGCATCATCATGCCCTTACCGAACAAGAGATTGGCTCAGTCCATTTTTCCACGTCATGCTCCACGGCTCTCGAATCCAGCTTCAACGGCGCGGTCGCGCTGCTGCATTCGTTTCATTACGAGCAAGCCCGTCAGGCTTTTGTCGACATATCCAGCAGGGATCCCGGCTGTGCCATGGCGCAGTGGGGTGTTGCGATGTCGCACTACCATGGTTTGTGGGGAAACGGCGACCCTGTGGCTGGGAGAAATGCGATTCACAAAGCGCAGCAAATTGCCGCTGCAAATCCGAAGACCACCGCTCGCGAAGTCGGCTATATCGACGCCTTGTCCGAAATCTATCGTGAAGGCGACAAAAACAGATTCGCTGATGCGCACGCCTTCGAGCAAAAGATGGCCGCCTTGCAGGCGGCATATCCCGCCGACGACGAAGCGGCTATTTTCCACGCGCTCACGCTCGATATCGCCGCTCCCCCGACCGATAAGACTTTTGCCAACCAGCGCAAATGCGGCGAAATACTCGAACCGATTTTCGCGAAGTATCCCCACCATCCCGGTGTGGCCCATTACATCATTCATTGCTACGACAATCCCGTTCTCGCTCGACAGGGTCTCGCTGCGGCTCGCGTGTACGCCAAGATTGCCCCGGCATCGGCGCACGCCAATCACATGCCTTCGCACATCTTCACGCGCTTGGGCTTGTGGGATGAGTCGATCAGTTCAAACCTGAAATCCGCCGAATTGGCCGCCCATGCGGAGCCGACATCTCTCAACGGAGAGGCCCGTGATCAGCGCCTCCATGCCATGGATTACCTCGAATATGCTTACCTCCAGACGGGGCGCGTAAAGCTGGCGAAGGGCGTACTCGATCAGATGAGTGCACTGCAACCTGTTGCCGGACTGACGCTCACGGGGGATTATGCGATGGCGGCGATTCCAGCGCGCTACGCGATGGAACTTGGTGATTGGGATCAGGCGAGCGGGCTGAAGGTAAGAAAAGAAGGTGTCCCTTGGGCGCAGGCAATTACTTGGACGGCAATCGGAGTTGGTAGCGCTCGTTCAGGGAACCTGGTCCGCGCATCTCAGGCAGAAAAAACCCTGGCTTCGCTGCGGGATGCAACTGCCAAGCAGAACAACACTTATTGGTCGAGTCAGATCGAAGTCCAGCGGCTCGAAGTGGCTGCATGGATTGCAGAGAAATCCAGCAAAGGCGCTGACGCACTATCCACGATTCGTGCGGCGGCGGAATTGGAAGAGAGCATGAATAAGGACGCGGTCACCCCGGGCGCGGTCACCCCCGCGCGGGAAATGTTCGCGCAGATGCTCTACCTCGAAAATCATCCCCGGCAATCGCTCACGGAATACGAAGCTGTTCTCCAGATCGCGCCCAATCGATTCAACGCACTCTATGGCGCTGGCTGCGCGGCGGAGGCCGCAGGCAATACAACGGCTTCCCATAAATACTTTCAGCAGTTGATCCAGGTCGCCGTCGGGAGTGAGCGTCCCGAATTGTTGACGGCTCGTAAAAGGGTGGTCACCACTAAAAGCAAGGGCCGCGTTACTCTCCGAGGGACCTCACGTGGTCCCCTTGCGGCGACGTCCTGATTCTTTTCGCGCGCTATGCCAATCCCTGAATCACGAAACGGCAATTTGGCTGGCCACCTCTTGTAGCCGAGCGCAGTTCCGCGGGTATATACTCGCGCGTTCCGCAATCGTGTTTCCCAAGGAGAATTTCAAACGTGAGCCATCTTCGGCGTTTCTCTTATTTTGTCGTTGGAACCTTCATCGGACTGATGATTTTCGGCGCGATTCCGCCGCGGCGCGCGAGCGCACAGCAAATTAACGAGAACCTCTACAGTGGCATGCACTGGCGGCTGATCGGGCCGTTTCGCGGAGGCCGCGCGGTGGCGGTGACGGGCGTGCCGGGGCAGCCGGACGTTTTTTATTTTGGCTCGGTCGGCGGCGGCGTGTGGAAGACGACGAATGCGGGGCTGACGTGGAAACCAATATTCGATTCGGAGCATATCGCGTCGATTGGGGCAATAGCCGTGGCGCCTTCGGACGCGAATGTGATTTACGTGGGCTCAGGCGAGCCGGATATGCGCTCGGATATTTCGTACGGCAACGGGATGTACAAATCGACGGACGGCGGCGCGACGTGGAAGCACATCGGCCTGGAGGATACGCGGCAGATTGGCTCGATACTCGTGGACCCGCGCGACGCGAATCTGGTTTACGTCGCGGCGATGGGACATTCGTACGGGCCGAACGCCGAGCGCGGTGTCTTCCGTTCGACGGATGGCGGCGCGACCTGGAAGAAAATTTTGTTCAAGGACGAAAACACGGGCGCGATTGATCTGGCGTTCGATGCGCAAAATACGAAAACGATTTACGCGGCGCTGTGGCAGACGCGGCGGCCGCCATGGAACGTCTATCCGCCGTCGAACGGACCGGGCAGCGGGCTTTACAAATCAACGGACGGCGGCGACAACTGGACGCAGCTTACGAACGGGCTGCCAACGGAAGGGCTGGGGCGAATTGGCGTTGCGGTGGCGCCGGGGAATTCGAATCGCGTGTACGCGATTGTCGACGCAAAAAATGGCGGGCTCTATCGCTCGGACGACGCGGGCCAGACGTGGAAGCTCGCGGACAACGAAGCGCGCATCTGGGGCCGCGGATGGTATTTCGGCGGCGTGACCGTCGACACGAAAAATTCGGATGTGCTGTATGTGATGAACACTTCGACCTACCGGTCAACGGATGGCGGGCAGAGTTTCACCGCGATTAAAGGCGCGCCGGGCGGCGACGATTATCACACTCTGTGGATCGAGCCGAATGATCCGGATCGAATGATATTGGGAAGCGATCAGGGCGTGGTGGTCAGCGTGGACCGCGCGCAATCATGGAGTTCCTGGTACAACCAGCCGACGGCGCAGTTCTATCACGTGGCGGTGGACAACCGGTTTCCGTATTGGGTTTACGGCGCGCAGCAAGATAGCGGAGCCGGCGGCACGACCAGCCACAGCCGGCATCGCGGCATCAGTTCGCGCGACTGGCTGCCGCTGGGAGTGGGCGGCGAGAACGGCTACATTGCGCCGGATCCGCTCCACACCGGAATTCTTTTCGGCGGCACTGTGTCGCGCGAAAATGTTTTCACCGGCGCGACCGCGCAAGTCACACCATCGCTCGCGCATCCCGGCGATTACCGGCACAC
>DASRQP010000313.1:0-38072 GCA_035696585.1 Candidatus Acidiferrales bacterium
GTACTTTGAATCGCCCTCTTGTTTCAGCTGAGCGGACTCCTGAACGCCTTTTGAGAAGTCGTCCATATCTTTTGCGTCCTCAACCGGATCGCCGGAAAGCAATTGCTGAGCGGCGGGGCCAAAGATTTTGTCCAGGGCGGCATGGTCCTTCGCCTGGGCAGCCTGCACAAGCGCCTGCATTGCCTGCTGAGGCGAAGAAAATGTCTCCTGGGCCGCGTCCTGGGCATGAAGAATTGCTACATTCCCGAAAACGACGAAGACTGCAGCCATGGCAACCAAGAAGACGAGGGCCGAAGGAGTTACTACTCTAACTGAACTTTGTCGCGTTCGAATTCGCATAAGAGTGCGTCCTTTCGCTAGCGGTTGAATGTGGCTCATAGGAGGCTCCCGGGACGGCCCGGACGGTTTGGCTTTGACTTGGGTTGTTGTGCGCGGCTTGGTTCGGGCCGTGGAGGCGCGGGCCTGCTCATCTGTTGACGACTCTGTTGGCCGCGCTGGCTCGCGGCTTGCGGAGTAAAATTACCCTCACTGCGGCCGAAGGCGTGCGGACCCTGGGGCGGCGCGGGGGCGGGCCGTACCTGCTGTGGCGGCACTTGGCGAAACGTCTGGGGCGGCGCGGTCCGGACCCGGACAGGCTGCTGAAATGTACGAGCGGGCTGCGGTGGCGTGGCCTGTTGTGTCTGCCTATTTCGCTGCTGCTGTTGCTGCTGTTGTGGTTGCTGCTCAGGAACCCGAACTTCTCGGGGCGGTGCCTGCTGCGGAACCGCCTGTTGCTGTGGAGTCTGGCGCCCGCGGAACTGGTTAAGCCGAGGATTGCTGGTATCGATATTGCGATTGATTACGCGATTATCGACTGGCGGAGCCTGATTGCCCGGACTGGTGTTCGGCCGATTGTTTTGATTGTTCTGAAAAGTTTGCCGGTTCTGGTTGCGAGCATTCCCGTTGTTCTGGTTGCCGCGATTGTTTTGGGAAGGAACGTTTCTGTTGCGCGCGGTGTTGTTGAAATTGACGTCACGATGAACGCTCGTATAGTTGTTGACGTTGTTGACGTTCACTGTGCGATTGACGACTGTGCGGTTGATGGTGATATTCGTAACGCGATTATTGATGTAGACGTTGTTTTGCTGAATGTAGGGACGCGAGCGCCGTTGCCAGTCGTTATCACCCCGCCATCCTGTGTAGTAGACGCGATGATTGCGCCAGTCGGTGTCACGATCGAGCCATGCGCCGATCGCAAAACCTGCGCCAAAAGCAATCCCCACTCCGAAAGCGCCGCCAAAATAGGCGCGGCGGGCGTAGACGATAGTTGGATCGTATGTGGGCACGTAAATGTACTGGGGGCTTGCAGGCCAAATCTGAATGACATCGTCTTGATCGACGATCTGCCACTGCGAATTGCTGACTAGGTTGCCTTGTGAATAAGCCAAGGAGCGCAAGCGCTGGACGGATTCCATCACATCGGTCGATTGATTGACATAGGCCTGCCCGACGGCGGTTGTCCAATCGAGTTTCTCGTCCATCATGTCGAGGACTTCGGGATAGTGCGCGACGGCCTTGACGCTGACATCCCACGGTTGATCGTCAATGTCCTCTTGTCCATTGGCACGCACCCAGCGGTCCGCGTCGTCAATTTGGTCGACAAAAGTCGCGGCTGGCAAAACCTGCGCGAGCAAGGGATCTGGGTACAGAGCGATCGGAGCCAGCAGATTGTCGAGCTGATCGGGAGAATATGGCACGTATTCACCCTGATCCTGCTGGTCTTGCTGATCCTGCTGATTCTGTTGGTCCTGCCATAAAGCGACGGCCTTCGGAACATTCACATTGACTGGACTGGCTGCGTAAGCGGACAACGGAATGTACATCAGAGAAAGCGCAAGCGTGACAGCCAGAATTTTTCGCATGACTACAATTCTCCTTGTGATGTTTCGGTATGATTCGTGTTGGGAGCGATAAGCATTTTATGGCTTCTGGCAGGACCGGAGCCGATTGTCAGATCATGGCCGAGTGAAGGGTGGGCCTCCATTGTAGCAATCTTCGACCATGGTTGGTAGAGCTTAGGAGCTAGAATATTCCGACGAAGGACGATGCCTTTTGTGAGCAAAACAGCACATTGAAGCGAGAGAGGCGCACGGATAGAATAAACCCATGACATCGAACGAAACGATACTACCTAAACGAATCGCTTGTTCAGCAGCGGTGATTTTTTGCCTTGGATACGCGTGCTTTGGGGCAGCACTCGCCGCGCCACATCCGGATCGCGCTGCGCGACAGCCTGCACAGAAAGCAAGACCCTCGACATCGAAGACTGGGGCGGCAAACGCCGCTTCAAAGCAAAATGGCGAGCTTCCGCTGATCGACTTGGCGGGCTATCAGAAACTGGTGGCGAAATATAAAGGCAAGCCCCTGGTGGTGAATTTCTGGGCGACGTGGTGCGAGCCCTGTAGAGCGGAATATCCGATGCTGGTGGGGCTGGCGAAGAAATATGAGCCACAGGGAGTGGTTTTTCTTGGCGTGAGTTACGACGCGGACGCGGATTTGAACGTCGTGGGCCACTTTCTAGCGATGTACCGGCCCGATTTTCCCAATTACCGGCAGAAACCGGGAATTGACGTTGACGCATTCAATCACGGGGTTGACCCGGCGTGGGACGGCGCGATTCCTTCGACAATTTTCTACAAGCCGAACGGAGAATTTGACGCGCAATTTTTTGGGACGAGGCCGCGCGCGGAGTTCGAAAAGGAGATTCAAAGTTTGACCGCAAATCCGTTCGCGCCGAAATCTGCAACGCCTGGCAAGTAAAGACTTCATTCATACTTCAACTCTTGGAGACCGAACATGGGGAGGCGACCGTGCTGAACACTCGAGGAAACAAACTGACCTGGCTGGGCCACGCTACGTTCAAAATCACGACGCCAAGCGGGAAAGTGATTGTGGTGGATCCGTGGATCGATGGGAATCCAGTGTGTCCGAAGACGGCCAAGAAACTGACACGCGTGGATACGGTGTTGATTACGCACGGGCACGGCGACCACATCGGCGACGTGGTGAAAATCGCGAAGAGGTTCAAACCGCAGGTCATCTCAATTTATGAGACGAGCTTGTGGCTGGCATCGAAAGGCGTCAAGAATACGACAGGAATGGGCAAAGGCGGGACGATTAAAGCCGGCGAAATCGAAGTGACGATGGTGAACGCACTGCATTCCAACGGAATTGAAGACGGGAAGAAGATAATTTACGGCGGCGAGCCATGCGGATATATCGTTCGACTGCCAGGAGGGCTGCGGATTTATCACGCGGGGGATACGGCGATTTTTGGTGACATGAAATTGATCGCCGAATTGTACGAGCCCGAAGTGGCGATGTTGCCGATCGGCGACTATTACACGATGGGCCCGCGCGAAGCGGCGATGGCAATCCGCTTGCTCAATGTGAAGCACGTCGTGCCGATGCATTATGGAACGTTTCCTGTGCTTATCGGTACGCCCGAAGAACTCAAGAGACTGACGCAGGATATTCCAGGGCTGGAGATTCATGCGTTGAAGCCGGGAGAAAGCATCGAATAGGGTGGGCTACTTTTATTTGCGTCACAGAAAGGTGGATTGATGGCCGGCAAGATCACGGAAGCAAAGATTGAAAGGTATATTTACGATATTTTGCCGGCGCGCGACGCCGTGCTCGCTGACATGGAGCGATTAGCAAAGCAGCGTGATATTCCGATCATTGGGCCCGCGGTGGGCCGGATGATTTATTTGCTGGCACAAATCTCCGGCGCAAAGCGGATTTTCGAGATGGGTTCGGCCATCGGTTACTCTACGATATGGCTGGCGCGAGCGGCAGGACCTGGAGCTGAAATTTATTACACTGATGGCGACCCGTCGAACGCGCGACGTGCGAAAGAGTTTTTCGAGCGGGCGGGCGTGGAAAAACGGATCTCTGTGATGACTGGGGACGCGCTGGCGATGATCGACAGAACAAAAGGAAAATTTGACTTGATCTTTATCGACGTGGACAAGCATCAGTATCCCGCCGCTCTGCGGAAAGCGTTGCCGCGATTGAAATCCGGCGGCCTGCTGCTGACGGACAATACGCTATGGTCGGGACGCGTGACGCGGCGCGCAAAAGATGCGAACACGCGCGGAGTGCAAGAATTCAATAAGGCTGTTTACTCCTCCAAGGAATTATTTCCTGTGCTGATTCCGCTGCGCGATGGCGTGACCGTGTGCCGGAAAAAATAGATGGCGGCACACAACGCGTCCAGGTAATCAGTGAAACTTTATTTGCGAAATAGATTCGAGACGAAAAATTTCAGGTTGGCGGGACGTTCGGCCAGGCGACGCATGAAATACGGGAACCAGTCGGAACCGTAGGGAACATAAACTCGCAAGCGATACCCTTCACGGATCAGTTGATCCTGCAAGTCCGTACGAATTCCGTAAAGCATCTGAAATTCATATTGATCGTTACGAATTCCCCGCTCGGCGGCGAATTTTTTGGTGGCCTCGAGCATCTGCGGATCATGCGTCGCGATGCCGTGATAAATTCCGCTAGGAAGCAACAATTTCATCACTTTCACGTAGCTTGCGTCGACGTCCGCCTTTTTCGGAAACGCGACTTCCGGCGGTTCTTTGTAAGCGCCTTTCACCAGACGGAGGCGGCAGCCTGCAGCGATCAGGTCCTTCGCGTCCTGCTCCGTGCGATACAGATAAGACTGCAGCACGGTGCCAACAGCATTGTTTTTTGCTCGCGCGCGTCTGCAAATGTCGATGGTGCGCTGCGTATAGGCGGAACTTTCCATGTCGATGCGCACGAAATTCTTTTGTGCCGCGGCATGGGCGGCGATTTGTGCAAAAAGGTCCTCACAGAGGGGTTCGCTGATATCGAGGCCGAGCTGGGTGAGTTTAAGGGAGACGTTGCAATCGAGATGTTCGGCTGCGATGCGATCGAATATTCCGAGATACGCATCGGCGGCGCGGCGCGCTTCGGCTTCGCTTGTCACGCTTTCACCGAGGCAATCCAGACTGCACGGGCGGCCGCGCGCGTTGAGTTCGCGGACAGCGGCGACGGCGTCACCAAGCGCCTCACCCGGAACGAAGCGGCGAGCCATGCGGCGGCTGGTGCCGTTGTGCATAACAAAATGAGCCATCCGGGGACTGCGCGACAGTTCGAGAAGAATCGAGCGCAGCATCAGTAGCGGCCCCGACGACACGCTGCTAAGGACGAGATTTCAGAAGGACAGTGAGATTTAGGCATGGAGGCAGCGGACGAAATCAGTGCGCATGGGCATCCAGGAATTTCTCCGCGTCCATGGCGGCCATGCAACCTGAACCAGCAGCAGTGACTGCTTGACGATAAGTCTTGTCCTGGACGTCGCCGGCGGCGAAAACCCCGTCGATATTGGTGCGGCTGCCATTGTGAGTCTTTAGGTAGCCGGCTTCGTCCATATCGAGCTGCCCGCGGAAAATTTTCGTGTTGGGCTCGTGGCCAATGCCGATAAAGAGGCCGGAAATCGGGAGAGTCGATGTTTTGTTGTTCTCAACATTGCGAAGTTTGACAGCTTCGACGTCGTGCTTGGCGGGATCGAGTACTTCCTCGACGACGACGGGGGTGAGGAATTTGATTTTGTCGTTGGCCTTGGCGCGATCAAGCATGATTTTGGAAGCGCGAAAATCGTTGCGTCGATGGAGGATGGTGACTTTTTTAGCGAAGCGCGTCAGGTGGGTGGCTTCCTCCATTGCGGTGTCCCCGCCACCGACCACAGCAATTTCTTTGTCACGGAAAAAATAACCGTCGCACGTGGCGCATGTGGAAACACCGTGTCCGATCAGCTGCTTTTCGGAATCGATTCCGAGAAGACGAGCGGAAGCGCCGGCGGCAACGATGAGCGTTTCAGTCTCAAACGTTTCGTGACCAGCTTCGATTTTGAACGGGCGTTGCTTGAGAACAACGGATGAGACTGCGCCAGAGCGAAACTCGGCGCCGAAACGCTGGGCTTGCTTGCGCATGAACTCGACAAGCTCCGGGCCCAGGATTCCATCCGGAAAGCCGGGGAAATTTTCGACCATTGTGGTGAGCGTAAGCTGGCCGCCCGGCTCGTGACCGTCAATGACCAGAGGCTTCAGATTGGCGCGCGCGGCGTAAATCGCAGCAGTCAAACCGGCGCAGCCACTCCCGATGATGGCAACTTTGTGCACTCGAAACTCCTCGGATATTCGATTGTGTCAGAACGCTTTGCGACGCAAGCATTTTCGCGTAAACACTGCGCGCAAATAAAGGAAAGGCATTTTAACATCAAGGAGAAGGTTGGCTAGCAAAGTTCTTTGCCGACGGCGGGAAAAACTGTGAACAGAGTCCAGGCTAAGTCGCAGCGGAACGACGGTCTTTGATTTCTTGCAAGTGCTGGCGAAGGCGGGCGAGAACTGCTTCACCCTGGCCCTCCGCGATTTCGCGTTCGAGTTCCGTCAATGCGAAATGAATGATGTCGTGATGGTGGATTTCCTCACCCTTTAATTCATCGCTCAATCGAAGCCAAATATCGTGCAGCAAGTCGATTTCCTTTGGCGTCAGGTGCGGCGAGTGCGGGCCGAGGTAGAAAACCCGTTGCTGCCCGCCGGCGGTCACGATTTCGAGGGCCACGCGAGGACGCGGTTCGGGCATACGCTCCCAGGCGAGACCGACCTCGCGTGCCTGCTCGGTCAGCGGCATCTTCGACGATCCCCCGACGACGATGGATGCCGACTGCAGATTCGCAGCGGAACGCAAAATGCCATCCCACAAGTCATTCGCGGCAGCCACGGCGAGGCGGACGGGTTTCCCTTCCTTCTCGGCAATGGCTAAGACTTTGGTGAAGAGGAGTTGCTCGATGGTACTGAAAAGCTGTTCGGGGTTCAGATCATATTCGCCAGATGCAGCGCGACGCAACAAGCGGATGTGGAGAACAACGATATCCTGCTCGTTCGTTCTCAATCGCTCGAGAACAGAATGCAGATGATAGAGCGCATAGTAGTTGCTGACGGGAACGAGAATGTTTCCCGGGCGAACGCCAACGCTCGCGGGAGTGATATCCGCCTCCTCTGACAGATTGAATTGATCGAGTTCCGTGGAGCGTGTCATGCCATGCTGTTTTAAAACTCTTCTCTCCGAGAGGGTAAATGCCACAAACAACAATGCGGAAAAGACCACGCCGGCAATTGTGGCATCGGGCTTGGTGAACAGATTTACGAGGGCAATGAGCAGCAGAACCAGGGTGATGAGGCCAAGGCCCACAGGAATTTCCGTGCCCGCGATTGTGAAGTTAAGTGGAACGCGATATTCGCGGTCCTGGGGATGCGTATAGCGAAGGACGAGAACCCCGAAGCCCTTCATCGCGAAACTCCAAATGACGCCAAAGGCGTAAAGGTTGCCGAGAAAATTCACATCGCCGCGGCTGACCAGAATTGTAACGATCTGGAGCACCGCCACACTGGTAATGATTCGGTGTGTGGTCCCGTATCGGCGGTGAGGATGGCGAAACCAGTCGGTTAATACACCGTCCTCCGAAATCCGGCTCAACACGCCGTTGGAGCCGACGATAGCGGTATTCACCGCGCCGGAAAGAATGAGCATGCCGACGACAACCACAAAGACGTGAAAGGCGATGCGCAGGGCGAAGGGACCCTGCAGATGCATCGACAGGCCGCCGATGAGGTTTTCGAAGAACTGCGGCCGGATGCGGTCAGGGATAATCATGACGGCAAAAATGGAAACGAATGCCGTGAAGGCCAGGCTGTACGCCACGACGATAAGGGCGGTCTTCTTGAGGTTTGCGAGCTTGGGATGTTCGATTTCGCGATAGACCTGGGCGAGAGTCTCTTCGCCGCTCATGGCCAAGACAGAATGGCCAAGACCAACAAAGATCACGACGAGTGTGAGCGTGTGCGCCCAATGGAATTTGTTCAGCCATCCGAGCGAATGCTGGTCGAGAAGCATGTTCTGCGGCAACGGCGCGGGCGGCCAATGAGCGCCGCGAACGACAACGGTATAAATGCACCAGGCAATCAGAATGACCACCATCACGGTGGTCACTTGCATGATGCGCAGCGCCTTCTCGCTCGACTCGGGAATGCCCTTGATGTTCTGCCACCAGAAATAAACGGTCACAAGAATGGCGATGGTTGCCGCCGTGGCGTTTACAGAAAGCGACACATGGAAGTGGCCGTAGCGTAGAAGCTCGTTAACCAAACCCGCGACGTATTGCCCTGCCGCGACGCCGCTGATTGGGCCGGTGAGAACGTAGTCGAACATCAACGCAGAGACGGAAAGTTTCGCAAGCCCTCCGCCCATCGCCTCTTTGACCACGCGATAAACGCCGCCCCGAACGAACATGCTGCAACTCTCGACGTAAATCAGGGAAACGGCGTAGGCCAGCAGCATTACACCCAGGATGAACCACGGCGCAGATTTGCCGATGAACAGTTCCGCTTCACCGCCCGCGTAATAAGCCGAGGAAGCTAAATCATTGAGAACGATCGCGCCGGCGCGCCAGAAGGAAATGAAGCTGAGCATCGCCGTGGTGGCTACGAGGACGTTGACTGCGGGGCGCGCAGAACTCTTGAGTTGACCGGGCGGTGTGGGCTTGGATGCCATGGACGGGATAGATGCGGAGAACGACTATACGGCCAACCAGGCAAAAAAGAAAGGTGATGCATGGAATGGAAATTGCCTGATGGGCACTGGGGCGCGAGGTTTAATGCGACTTCGCTTAGTCAGATTTTTCGCCGGAAAATTCGCGGACGCAAGACTCGCAGGGACAGATCTCGCGGAAATGGCTGAAGCTGTAAATCCCCGTGGCGTGACCGTCGGTAAACTCAATTTGAATTGCGTAATTCCCCACCGCTGCCGCAGCGCGCGCGGTGACCTTAGGCTTGAATAGCGGCAGCGCGGCTGAACCACCGGAGATCTTTTCGGTGAGGCCGGCCTTCTTGTCGTCTGCTTCTCTGCAAGTGGCACAGGGGCAATGCTCGCGAAGGTAAGCAAAGTCATAATGGCTGGTATGCGCGTCGGACCAAGTGATATCTATGCCGGCTCCGGTGGAGACGTGAACCTTTACGTTGATGGGTTTCTTGCGAATGTCGAGTGGGATGGGCATAGACGGATTTCTATTCGCAGCGGCAATTCGTCAGGCACACCGCGCAAATCGCAATTTTTCTAAGGCGCTGGCTCATTTGCCTTGTTCCTTTGCCGGGCAGCAAGGTCCTGGAGGAATGGGGTTGCCATGTGGGCATGTGACAGGATGGCCGAGGAAGCTGCAAATGCGCTCGTCGAGCTCCGGGCTGATGATGTGCTCGAATTTGCAGGCTTGCGAATCGGCCTCGGCATTGGCAATAGCAAACGTGTCTGTGAAGAGGCGCTCAGCGAGGCGGCGACGGCGAACAACATCACGAGCGCGACGCTGGCCGCGGTCAGTCAGTTCAATTTCGGAATCGTGCATGGCGACCAAACCCACGACCGATAGGCGTTGCAGGGTACGTTCGGGATCGGCATCGAGGGAATGAAAACGCGCAAGTTTGGCGCGCTTGCCAATTTCGGCGCAGAGCCACAATTCTTCAAGCACGTGATCGATGCGCGCTTCGTCTTCGGAGGAGTAGACGGTGATTTGCGCGAGGCGGCCGTGCGCGAGCTCGATACGGCGATCCGCGAGACTGCCAATGGAGGGATCGTGCGTGACCATCAAGATTGTATGGCCCTCGTTGTGGAGATCGCGCAGAAGGCGAATCACGGTTTCTTCGTTGGCTTCGTCGAGATTTCCCGTTGGTTCGTCGGCAAGAATAAGCTTGGGATGATTGATGAGCGCGCGGGCGACGGCGACGCGCTGCTGTTCGCCGCCGGAAAGTTGCGAAGGAAGATGCAGGAGGCGTTCGCCCAAGCCGACGCGTCGAAGGGCTTCGGCGGCCTCATGTTCATCCGTGGTGCTGTGAAAATATTGCGCGAGCATGACGTTTTCAACCGCGGTGAGATACGGGACGAGGTGAAACTGCTGAAAGACAAAACCGATTTTCTCGGCGCGAAAACGCGTGAGGCCCGTTTCGTCGAGACGGCCCACGTCAACGCCGTCGACGATGGCGCGGCCGTCCGTGGGCGTGTCGAGTCCGCCGAGAATATTGATGAGCGTAGTCTTACCGGAACCGGAAGGACCCATGATGGCGATCCATTCGCCAGATTCGATGCTGAAGGAGACGCCATTCAGCGCGCAGACATCGCCGAAAGCTTTTCTTAGTTCCGTAACTTCGACGAGCGCCACTGATTATTCTCCTCTTAAGATTACGGCTGGACGAACATTGCCGAGCAAGCGCAAAGGCAAAGCTCCCGCGAGCGCGACGCAAAGCATTAAGATCACTGTGGCAGGCAGCACTTCCCATCGCGGAGAAATGCTCGCGCCGAAAACGCGATGGCCCATCCAAACAGAGAGAACCATGCCGAGCGCGTATCCGAGAATTCCGCCCAGGGTTCCGAGGACGCCGACCTCAGCAAGAAAAAGCCGCACCACTTTTTGAATCGAGCCGCCGAGGGCTTTCATCAGGCCGACGTCCTGGCGGCGCTCCATCGCGAGCGCAGCCATTGTTGCGAGCACGCACAACGCGGTGAGGACAAGAATCAGCAAACCCATAGAAAGAATCAAAAAGCGTATTCGCTGGAGAAGCTTCCCTTCCGCTTCCGTGATTTGCGGAATCGGTTTCACTTCAAGAGCCGGAAAGGCGGTCTGGAGCGTGTCCGCAACGGTGCGGATTTGCGCCGCTGAGCCGGGAACGCTCAATTGGATCAGCTCAATCTTGCCGTCGAGGCCGGCAAGTTTTTGCGCGACGGGCAAGTTGACGAAAATCTGATTGTCTTCCGAGCCGCCCGCATCCGTGACCCCCGCAACCGCGAGAGTTACGCTGCGGCCTTGATACGACAAGGCGATATTGCCGCCCGCCGAAAGGCCCAGACTGTTGCTCACATTGCGGCCGATGAGACATCGAGAAAGATCCGTTCGCGAAACACTTCCGGTTCCGGCAATTTTCCACCATGGTTCCATTTGCGAGACGCGGTCGAGCCAAGTTCCCGTGACGACGACATCCTGTCCATTCTTGGAGCCAGTGCGCGCGACGAGATACAAATCCGGAGACGCAACCGCGCCTGAAACCTGGGATTGACGGTCAATGCTTTGCTCAACATCCTGCATGACCGATTCATCCATAAGCGGCGGTACGCCGGGTGCTGCGGATGAGGTCTGCGGCGCGGAGATGACAACATTCGCGCCGAGGGAGCGAAATTCCTGCGTGAGCTTGTGGTTGATATCCAAATCGAGATTCAACAGTGCCGACACAACTGCGCCACCGCTGATGAGCGCGAGCAGTGCCACAACGAGCCGCACGCGGTTTCCACGAAGCAAATGGAAGAGCAGGCGCTTGAACACTACTGCCCCCTCAGAATGGGCGCGGGCGGGACATGGGCGGCGCGATAAAGCGGAATCCAGCTTCCAAGCAACGCGACGGCAGCAGCCGCCGCGAGAATTATCGGCAGGACGATCAGGCGCGGTAAAGTCGCGATACCAAAGACTGTTTCACCCAACTCGCGCGCGAGGCCCGCGCCGAGCAGAAAACCCAAGCAGCCTCCGGCGATGGCCAAGAGCAATTGCTCGCAGAGAAACAAACCACCGACCAGAAAATTGGTTGCGCCCAGGGCTTTCATCAGGCCGACCTCGACGCGACGCTCCATGGCCGTAGTGGCCGAAGTGGCGCCGACAGCAAGAGCGGCGGCAATGAGCGCGGCGATGGTGACAATCCAGAGAAGAAGACTGACGCGCGAGAGTACGCGGCCTTCGGTCTCTGCAACGCGGCGGATGGCTTCAACGTGAGTGCCGGGGAGAACTTCCTGAATCTGGCGGCCGATCGAAGTGATGTACGGCGAACAATACCAGCGGTCGAATTCGGTGGACGTCATCTTGTTGGGATCTTGTTGCGAGAAGGCATCGGCCGGCTTGGTGAGAGCGCTGACAAAGAGCTGGCGAAATTCGCCGGGCTTGCCGCCGAGATCCTGGGCCAAGGAAAGCGGGCAGAGCACGGCGTCGTCCTGCGAATCGCCGGTTGTGACGATGCCAGTCACGGTCGCGAGAGATTCGCGGGAATCCACGCTGAGATTTAAGTCGTCACCGATGGCGATTCCATATTTTTGTGCTACGGACGCGCCGGCCACGCAATCCTTCGAATCGTCGGCGAACCATTGGCCGCGAATCTTCCACCATGGATGAGTGAAACTGGCGCCGGTCGCAAAAGTGGTGCCGTCTTCAATCGGCACGGAGTGCCTGTACCAAGTGCCGATGAGTGTAGTCTGGAATTGGGTGGTGTTGGCACCAGCCCGTTCGATGCCGGCCCGGACGGGAATATCGAGAAAGGGAGTAAAGCCGAGAATATTGTGGCGCCAGAAAATGGTCTTGAGCTTGGGCAGAGCCGAAGTGGAAAGATAGGCGCCCTGATCGACTGGACGGTAGTCAACGCCGCCAATCTCGACGGGCAGAGTGTCCGCTTGCGGCGTGACCAGCAAGTTTGCGCCGAGGCTGCGGAACTCGCGCGCGAGTTGATCTCCAACATCGACTGCGACGGTGAATGTGGCCGTGGCAACGGCCATGCCGAGAACCAACGCAATTCCGGTGAGCACTTTCCGGCGCGGGTTGCGTGTGAACGATTCTCTTAGGAGGCGGATGAACATGTGCGTTTGATGCGTCTATTTCTGAATCCGCGAGGCCGCGTCGACGATGGCCGAAAGATCGAGGACTATATTCGTTCCTTCGACACGCGACTTGAAGGCAATGGGATTGCAGCCTCCGGGCATGCCAATTTCGGCGGCGTTCACGGGGGCGCCACAGTTGCGGCAAATCAAGACCGAACCTTCCTGGCGATAACCTATCAGACCGCAGATTTCGCAGGCATCAAGCGCGCTGACGAAGTCGCCATTGGGCTTGCGCATCACAAAAAAGCGAAATGCGGTCCCCTGCACGTCCACCGTGTAGAAATGGACGGAGACTCCGCTCATTTCCGCCAGCGGGAGCCGAACAAGGTTTCCAACTGCTGCGACATGCTCTGCTTCAGGAGGAGCAGCGGACGCGCGTGTATAAACAAACTCAGCCGTGAGGGAGAGTATGACCGCAAGGCACAGAAAGGCCGCCGCGAAACTCCATCCCCGACGACGGCGATACTCGTGCTCTCGGAGGCGCTTTTCAGCGGGATTCGCGGGCGCATCAAGCGCGGCGCCGCCAGTGCCGCCACTTTTTCCGCCAGCCTCACCTCCGTGGAGCGCGAACCATTCGCGCAATACCACAATTGCAGCGACGCCGAGAATAACAACGAAGAAGAAGTATTCGTTGCGGACGATGGGACCGATCGTCGCCATTTCCTGCTTGCTCGATGGAAGCCATGTGGCCTCGCTCAATTCATGCAAGCCTGTCAGGGCAAGTTGAAATGCGACGACCATCAAGATCGTGCTGGTGGCGGCGAAAAAGCGGCCAAGAGGAATCTTAAGCGTCCCTTGGAAGAAAAACAGGCCCACGGCGACGGCCATGGCGATTCCGATTCCAGTGCCAATCCACACTTGAAGGCCTGCAATGGAGAGCTCCACGGCGCGAAGAATCAGGATCAGTTCGGCGCCCTCGCGCAAAACCATCAGGAAAACAAAAAAACCGATTCCCCACCCCGCTGCACGCTCGCTCTTCTGTGCGTAGGTCTCGACGCGCTGTTCGATTTCTTTGCGCAGGCGACGCGCGACGCGGTTCATCCAAATAATCATGGAGACAACGAGAGCGGCAGCGGCCAGCATAAGCACGCCCTCGAATCCGTCTTCGCTGACCTGCCAGCGCTGCAGCAGAACAGCGGCCGCGAAACTGCACGCGATAGCAACTGCAACGCCAGCCCACACGTAACGCGCCAATTGGCGGCGGCCCGTGCGATTGAGATAGACTAAGACAATGCCGACCACAAGGGCGGCTTCAACGCCTTCGCGGAGAGCGAGTAGGAGTGCGGAAAGCATTTAGGAGTCGAGCCCAGTTGTAACTCAGTATCAACTAGGAATTCCGAGTGTATCGCTCTGTGAAAATATCGTCAAGGGAAATACCCTACATTCGATAGACTTTCCTAAGTGCACAAACGAGGCGTGTTCGACAGTCAAATACGCCATCACGTCGCAAGGACTTGGAGGCACGCCTTGGCTTTCGCGGCACAGACGCGGGCAACTGCACGAGCTTCAAGCCAATCTCTGTAAGAATAGCGAACAGGTATATTCATTTGCGTCTACTTCTAACGATCGCGTTTGGTCTGTGCGCCGCGCTTGGCACATTCGGCGGACAGGTGCAGACGCCAGCCAAGTCTCCCTCTGGGGCCGTTCAAAAAAGAAACTACGATTCCAAGCGCTCGAAAGAGGCGTACGAGCGCGGGATGAAAGCGGAGAAGCAGAAGAATTGGCCGATGGCATTTGCCGCCTACACGGAAGCCGCGCAACAAGATGCAACAAAGCCGGAATATTTATTGCGTAGAGAGTTCGCCCGAAGCGAGTTGGTGAGCGCATCCGTGGACCGCGCGGAGCGGGACGCGTTGACAGGCCACCTGGCCGAGGCACGCGAGGAATTGGACGCAGCGCTGGTGCTTGACCCGAGCGATGAGATGGTGCGCGAGAGGCTGGCGCAACTGGCGCCGTCCTCTGCCGCCGCTCTGCGGCAACTGATGACCAAGCCCGCAGGCGTGGTGCGACTGGAGCCGCTGACGGCTACGCACAGCTTCGATTATCGGGGCGATACGATAAGCGCATACGAAGCAGTGGCGCGCGACTTTGGCGTGGACGCCTCGTTTGATGTAGAGCTGCAATCGAAGCCCGTTCACTTGCAAGTCACTAATGTTGATTTTACAACCGCCATGCGCGTGCTCGGCGATATGACCGGAACGTTCTGGCGGCCACTGACGGGCAGGCTTTTCTTTGTAGCCGCCGACACGCCAGAAAAACGCCGCGCGTACGATCTGTCGGTGGTAAGCACCGTGGAACTGCCTGCCTCCGAAACGCCAAACGACATGACCGAGGTGCTGCGCATCGTCCGCGATATCGCAGGAATCACGCGTGCGCAACTGAATTCATCGGCGCGAACCATTACGATGCGGGCATCGCCGCAGGCAATTTCGGTGGCGACGAAATTGCTCGCCCAACTTGAGGAGCCGCGCGGAGAAATGGTGTTGGAAGTGGAAATTCTCGAAGTGGACCGCAACGCCGCCAGCCAAATCGGAATTACGCCGCCTACATCGGTGTCAGCGTTCTCTCTGACGCCGCAACAGATTCAAACTGCACAATCCGGCATAGCGGGACTCATAGGAGTGATTGAACAACTTTTCGGACCGACAAGCGCACTGTCGGGATTGGGCGCGAACCAAATTGCCTCGTTGGTGGGATCAGGGCAAGTGGGCGTAGGCTCGCTGATTCCGCCGCTGATTGCGTTTGGTGGGGGAAAGACGACATTTCTGTCGACCCTGCCCGGAGCGGCAGCGGCGTTCTCAGATACGCTGAATGTCGTAAAAAGCGGCAAGCGCGTCCTGCTGAGAGCGGAGGACGACAAGCCCGTTACGTTCTTCGTCGGGGACCGCGTGCCGATTGCGCTGGCGCAATTCTCTTCGGGCCTGACGTCGTCGAGTTTCATCCCCAATGTGTCGTCCAGCCTCTTTCCGCGAACGGATTTTGCCACAGGGAAGAATCCCGTTGCGATTGTCGCGGCGGACTTCAATGCTGATGGCAACGTGGACCTGGCAAACGCCAATCACGATGACAACACCGTGTCCATTTTCCTTGGAAACGGCGATGGAACATTCACGAGTAAAGGAACCCTGGCGACCGGGCTGGGCCCTGTTGCGCTGGTTACCGCGGACTTTAATAACGACAGCGTTCCCGACCTGGCTGTGGTGAACCAGACAGACGATACGGTTTCTATTTTCCTCGGCAACGGCGACGGCACATTTACGCTCAAGGGGACTTTCGCTACAGGAAAGAATCCGGTCGCGGCCGTGACGGCGGATTTCAATGGAGACGGCCATACGGATCTCGCGGTAGTCAATCAAAGCGATAACACCGTCTCAGTCCTGCTCGGGAATGGCGATGGAACGTTTCAACCGCAAACTGTGATCTCAACAGGGCAAGGTCCATCAGCAATCGCCACCGCGGACTTCAATAACGATGGCAAGGCAGATCTCGCGATTACAAACCAGTCGGCGAATACCGTCTCGATTTTTCTGGGGAACGGAGACGGAACTTTTGCCGGCAGTGGAACGCTTCCTACAGGGACTTTGCCGGTCGCGATTGCCGCGGGACAGTTCAACGTCAACACCAGCACGAATGTTGGATTAGTCGTTGTCAATCAGACGGATAACACCATCTCGAATTTCCTGGGCAATGGCGACGGAACGTTCACGTCGAATGGCACTTCGGCGTTAAGCGTCAGCGCGACTACCGGTAATAAGCCAGTGGCGATTGCTGCCGGGGATTTCAACGTAGACGGGCGAACAGATTTGGCGATATCAGATGAGAACGCAGACCTGGTAGACATCTTGATCGGCAATGGCGACGGCACGTTTGCTTCGCTGCTACAGCTTCCGACCGGAACGGGGCCCATCGGCCTGGTCACTGGAGAGTTTCTGGGCGCGGCCCATCCACCGGATCTGGCCGTGACGGATTCGACGGCCAACACGATTTCCGTGATATTGGACAACGCCACTTTTAGTTCGACGAATAGTGCTGCAGCGCCGATTCCGTTCCCCAGTTCCCAGTATGAGGACATCGGGCTAAAGATGAAGGCAACTCCTCACATGCACGCGGACGGTGACGTAACGCTCGAGTTGCACTTCGAACTGCGCAGTCTGACGGGAGATTCCGTAAACAGCATACCCGTGATCAGCAATCAGACAATCGATCAGACGGTCCGCGTGAAGGATGAGGAAACAACTGCGCTGGCAGGGATCATCGAATCACAAGAAATGCGTGCTATCAATGGCACTCCTGGAGTGGCGGATCTGGGGCCGTTTGGGTTGCTGGGAAGCAAACGCAGCACACAAAATGACAAAACGGAATTGTTGGTACTGGTAACTCCGAGAGTGGTGAGTTGGAACCCTAAGACCGCTAAACCAATCTACGCAGGACGCGCGCCGGTCGACGTCGGTGGATTTGTTTCTTTGCCAGGTCGACCGGTGCCGTAGAGACTTCTGGCGCTTCTTCAATTCACGTGGAAATCGCCCTCGTCTATGGCGCGGCTTCGAGGACAACGATTGGCTGATAGGTGCGCGGAACAACGGCCTGGGCAATGGCGATCAGATGCTCTTGCGAATTAAAAACGCGGAGACGCGCGGGCTTCCAGTCGCCGGAATCCAGTTCTTCGGGTGCATTCTGCGCGGCGGTTGCGTGACCCGGCTGAATTTGCGCGATGGGAATGTTGAATTTTGCACCGTGACGCACGCGACGTTCAAGGACGGGCAAGATGGTGACGCGCGGGAGTTCCGGCAGCAAAGCTTCGAGATGAATGACGCGTTCGGTTAAACGCCCAGCACGGGCGGCTTCGGCCAATTCCTCGAGCTTGCTGGCGTGATCGAGAGTGAATTCCCCGACCGCAGTACGGCTGATTTCCGAGAGGTGCGCGCCGGAGCCTTCGAGTCTGCCGAGATCATGTGCCAGCGCACGAATATAGGTACCTGCGCCGCATTCAACGGTGAACTTCGCATGGGCGCCCTCGATTTCAGTCAGGCGAAATTCGTAAACGTCCACTTCAACGGGCTTCAGCGTGACTGGCTTTTTCTTGCGAGCCAGTTCGTGCGCGGAGCGCCCGTGAATTTTCTTGGCGGAAAATGCTGGCGGCATCTGTTGAATGCGTCCCAGGAATGTTGCGGCGAATCGCTCGAGAGACTCGCGAACAAGAACAGGGGCGCGATCCGGGCCTTGAGGCTCTCCGTCGGAATCGTAGGTGTCGGTCGCGTAGCCGAAGCGAACGGTGCAGTTGTAACGCTTGCGGCGGCCTGTATAAAACTGCGCGAGGCGCGTGGCGCGTCCGAGAAGCAGGACAAGGACGCCGGTTGCCAACGGATCGAGCGTGCCGAGATGGCCGATCTGGCGAAAGCCTACCAAGCGGCGCACGGCTTCGACGACATCATGGGATGTCTTCCCGGATGGCTTGTCGATGACGAGGGCCCCATCGATGTGCGGCGGCTGAATGTTTCGTGGCATCAGAGGTGAGCGGCGGCTCGCGTGGAGTTTACGCTTCTCCCTGAGTTTTGCTCTTCTTCAGCAGATCGTCGATGCGGTGACCGTACTCTTCGGAGCGATCCGGAACGAAGTCAATATCGGGCGCACGGCGAAGCTGCAAGCGTTCGACGAGTTCGTGGCGAATAAATCCCGAAGCAGCGGCAAGGCCCCTGAGAGTAGTTTCGCGATCTTCATCGGAGCCAAACACTTCGATGTAGACGCGAATGTGTTTCAGGCCCGGCGCGACGCGCACTTCGGTGACGTTCATGGCCGTGGCAAGGCGCGGGTCCTTCAACTCACCCGCGAGCATCAGGCTGACTTCGTGGCGAATTTCTTCCGCAATGCGTTCGGAACGATGGCCGGCGACCGTCATGGTTGGCAACCCTACTTGAATTTGGCGCTCCAGTGAACAACGATTTCAAAAATAATCGATTTCATGCGAGATCAAATCTCGTCCCAGTACCTGCTCGGAGGCTTCGAGCACGGCGGCCATGGATTGTGAGAGGTGCTGGTCGTCGGCGGAGATTCCCACCACGCCGACGACGGAGCGCTGCCACAAATCCTGATGGTCCAGCTCCGCAACAGCTACGTTGAAATGGCCGCGCAGGCGATCCTTCAAACTGCGCAGCACCTGGCGTTTATCCTTGAGAGAGCGCGCATCCGGAATGTGAATTTCCAGAGTGACGAGGCCGATTGGCATCATTGCCCTCCTGCGTGGAGGAACTTCGGCAGATTAACTCAGGCCCCTGCTCCCGGGTGAGCCGTGCGCTCCATCGCGAAGCATTCCAGGATATCGCCAACTTTGACGTCGGCAAAATTCGAAATGCTGATTCCACATTCGAAGCCGGCGCGGACTTCGTTGACGTCATCCTTGAAGCGGCGGAGTGAACTGATGCGCCCGGTGTAAACCACAACGTTGTCTCGCAGCACGCGGATTTCCGCGTCGCGCTTGACGATTCCATCCTGAATGTGACACCCGGCGATCATGCCAACGCCCTTGACGCGGAATGTATTCCGCACTTCCGCGCGTCCCAAATACTGTTCCTTAATGACTGGCGTGAGCAAGCCAGCCATGGCTTTCTTAATTTCATCAACCACTTCGTAGATGATCGTGTGCAAACGAATGTCAACTCCTTCCTGTTGCGCGAGGTCGGAGGCTTTGCGCTCGGGCCGGACATTGAACGCGATGATGATGGCGCTGGACGCAGACGCTAGAAGAACGTCTGTTTCTGAAACGGCGCCGACACTGGCGTGGATGATCTTGAGCTTCACTTGATCGTTTGAAAGCTTGGGCAGCATTTCGCTGAGAACTTCGACGGAACCCTGCACGTCGCCCTTGATGACGATCGGGAGGTCCTTGACCTCACCGGCCTTGAGTTGCTCGTGCAGTTGATCGAGCGTGAGGCGCGAGCTTGCCGATTTTGCCAGCGTAGCCTCGCGCAATTTGGACTGGCGATACTCGACGATGTGGCGCGCCTTGGCTTCGTCCGCGACGTAAAACTGATCGCCTGCGTCCGGGATACCTTGCAAGCCGAGGACTTCGACGGGGGTCGAAGGGCCGGCGCTTTTGACAGGCTGACCGCGATCGTCATACAACGCGCGAACTTTGCCGTAAACGGCGCCGCAAATAAAAACGTCGCCCACGCTTAAAGTGCCATTCTGGACAAGAACAGTGGCAACAGGTCCCCGGCCCTTATCAACACGCGATTCGAGAACTGTGCCGCTCGCGGAAGCTGCCGGGTTGGACTTGAGCTCACGAAGATCGCCTACGAGCAAGATCATTTCGAGCAAACGCTCGATGTTCTTTTTCGTCTTGGCGGAGACTTCCACCATGACCGTGTCTCCACCCCAATCCTCGGGCATTAAGCCATGATCAGCAAGCTGGCGCTTGACGCGCTCCGGTTGGGCGTCGGGTTTGTCAACCTTATTCAGGGCGACAATGATGGGCACTTTCGCGGCGCGCGCGTGATCGATGGCCTCCTCGGTTTGCGGCATGACGCCATCATCGGCGCCCACGACGAGAACAACAATGTCCGTGACTTTTGCGCCGCGAGCGCGCATGCGAGTGAAGGCTTCGTGGCCCGGCGTATCAATAAAAACGATCCGTTTGCCATCGATGTGGACGTCGCTGGCGCCGATGTGCTGCGTGATACCGCCGGATTCCCCACCAGCGACGTCTGTGGAGCGGATCGCGTCGAGTAGGCTGGTCTTGCCGTGATCAACGTGGCCCATCACAGTGACGACAGGAGCACGCGGCGTGAGCCTTTCGGATTTATCGTCCTTACTAACGTCCTCATGCGCCATCTGCTCTTCGAAAGAGACCACTTGAACGATCCCGCTGAAGGCTTCGGCGAGGCTTGTAGCCGTCTGAATATCGAGAGCCTGATTGATGCTGGCGAAAACGCCGCGGTCGAGGAGATTCTTCAGCAACTCCTTCGCGCGAATGTCCAGCTTTTCGGCGAGCTCACGCACGGTGATGCCTTCGGTGATGGTGACTGGGCGCGGCTCGCGAACAACTGGAGGCGCGGCCGGTTCCGCATGGCCAACTCCGCGCCCTGCGGCAGCGCCAGCGCGCGCGCGGACAGGATGCAGTTTACGTTCACCTTCGGCGAAACGTTTTTCAATTGTCGGTTTGGCGCGAGCAGGCGGCTTGCGCACGTAAAGAGGCTTGCCCGGCTCCGCTTTAGGGGCCTGACCAGCGGCACTGGTGGGTCTTCCCATCGGTTGGCCGGGACGGCCACCGCCGCCGGGACGCTGCGGAGGCCGCATGGGCGCGCCACCGGGGCGTGGAGCACCTTGTGCGCCAGCGGCAGGCCGATATCCCGATTGAGGGCCGCCTGGGCGGGACGGGGCGCCTGGTCTTGAATATCCGCCGGATGGGCGCTGCCCTTGTCCGGGCACAGAGCCCGGGCGAGAAACGGTTGTCGCAGGGCTGCCGGCTGCAGCGGGTCTCGTGACGATGGGAGCGCGCTGCGAGGGAGGAACACCGGGTCTCTGAGACGGAACGGATGTTGGCGCACCAGATGATGGCGGTGCGGTCCGCGGAGCGGCTGCTGGAGGATGTCCGGCAGTCGGTGCGGCAATCGCTGGAACGCCACCAGGACGCGGCACGGCGAGCGGAACTGCTCCGGGACGGGCCGGAGCCTTTACGCCTGGAATCGCTGGAGGAACTGCGGCAGGTTTCGCGGAGGCAGGCGCGGCCGACGCGGGTGCCTGGGTGACTGCCGTTGGGACCGAAGCGGCAGGGCGCGCGGCTGGTCTGGCCTTGGCGGCCGTGGCTTTGGCCAGCTTCTCAGATTCTGCCGCGGCTTCGGCAGCGGCGAGATCATGGAAATGCTTCCGTACACGGTCCGCTTGCTCGTTCTCAAGGGAGCTCGAGTGCGTTTTCTTCTCGGAGATGCCGATGTCCGGCAGGTACTCGATCAAGACTTTCGCCTTGATCTCCAGCTCCCGAGCGAGCTCGTTGATGCGGATTTGCCCAGATTCTGGCATCAGTTAAGCGTTGTCCTCCGCCTTAAGGGACTTTGAATCGGTATCAGTTTTGTCGTCGTGTTCGTCAACTGGCTGTTGCTGCTGTTGACCGGACGTTTGTTCGGACGTTCCAGGAATCTCAGCAGCTGGTTCCGTTTCCGCAGATGCTGGAGCGTTTTCATCCTCCGAAAGGCCTTCGGTTGTTTCCGGTGAGGCGTCGGTCTCGATCTCAACGGCTGCTTCCGTTTCGGTCGCGTTGCCGGCGGACTCCCCTACTGCCTCTACTGGGGCTGCAATTTCTTCGGTTGCCACAATTTCGGAAGCGGTTTCTTCCGGGACCGCGGTTTGTTGCAAATCGAGCGCCTGGAAATACTGCTCGACGGAAACGCGAATCTTCTCGACCATTTTTTCGCCGATACCCGGAATTTCCAGCAACTGCTCGGGGGTCATGTCGGCGAGTTTCTCAATGGAAGTGACGCCGTGGGCCTCGAGCTTTTCGATGGTCTTGGGGCCAACACCCTGCAACTCATTGAGCGATGTGGAGGCGACTGTCATTTCTGACATTTGCGCTTCCACTTCGCGGCGCTTCTCTTCCTCGCTCTTGATATCGATATTCCAGCCGATCAGTTTGCTGGCAAGGCGGACATTCTGGCCTTTCTTGCCGATGGCCAGAGAAAGCTGGGTGTCCTCGACGATCACTTCGAGGCGCTTCTCTTCCATATCCACGGCTTGGACGCGCGTCACCTTGGCAGGGCTGAGAGCCTTTTGCGCGAACAGAAGAATATCTTCGTTGTAAGGGATGATATCAATTTTCTCGCCGCGCAATTCGCGGATGATCGATTGCACACGCATACCCTTCATGCCAACGCATGCGCCAACAGGGTCAACGTCTTTATCGCGGCTCTCGACCGCGATCTTGGTACGCTCGCCTGCTTCGCGAGCGACAGCGCGAATTTGCACGGTACCGTCATAAATTTCGGGAACTTCCATTTCGAACAGTCGCTGGACGAGCACGGGATCCGCTCGCGAGATCACCACCTGCGGACCTTTGGCGGCGCGCTCCACAGCACGAATCGCAACGCGAAGTCGATCACCAACGTTATACGTTTCCAGGCGAGACTGTTCGCGCTTAGGCAAACGCGCCTCGGTGCGGCCCAGGTCCACAATCACATCAGGACCGTCTAGACGCTTTACGATGCAATTTACAAGCTCGCCGACGCGCGTGTGAAATTCGTTATAGATTGTGTCGCGTTCGGCCTCGCGAACCTTCTGCAGAATCACCTGCTTCGCAGTCTGCGCTTGGATGCGGCCCAAAACGTCGGTGGCCCGAACCTGTGGAATTTCGCCGCCGACTTCGATGGCGGGTTGCTGCTTGCGCGCTTCGGAAAGCGCGATTTCGCGAAGCGGATCGGCAACTTCCTCGACGACCGTCCGCACGGCGAAGAGATCCACCTGACCCGTTTCCGGGTTGAATTTCGAGCGCAGATCCTCGTCGGTTTTATAAAACTTACGAGCCGCGACGACCATCGCTTCCTCAATGGCTGCGACGATGATCTCCGGCTCGATATGCTTGTCCCGGCTGATCTGTTCGATCGTCTGGTAGAGCAAACTCGCCATTCGCTACATCTCCCTAGAATTCGACGACTAAATTCGCTTTGCGAACATTCGCCAGCGGGAACGAAATTGTGCGGTCCCGCACCGCTATTTGAACTGCCCCGTCCGCAAATCCCGCCAGGCGGCCCTCCAGGAACTTCGCGTTCTCGACTGGCTCGTTCAACCAAACCTTTGCCAGGCGCCCCGCGAACCTCTCGTAATCTGAGGGTTTGAGCAACTTCCGGTCTAGACCGGGCGAGCTCACTTCCAAAACGTAGGCGGGCCCAGGGACCAAATCCTCGACGTCGAGGATTACGTTCAACTGCTCGCTGACGGCTTCGCAATCGCTGTGACTGATGCCCGAGCCGCCGCCCTGGCCGGGCGAGGGGGGCCGGTCGATGTAAAGCCTTAACAGGCGCTGCTTGCCCACCTGCCATTCGACGTCGACGACTTCGACGCCCACCGAGCGTGCCACACGCTCTGCTGCTTCGCGGATCTTGTCCAGGTTCATCGACACCCGGAAACCCTGGCCGCGGCTTCGAGCGCCCCGAAAATCGCAGCGCCACGTGACTTTGGCGGCCAACAAAAAAGTGGGCTCGCGCCCACTTGAACTTTCGCCCAACTTCGAACGACGCCAGTATAAACTTAGGTACTGCGAAACGCAAGCCAACACTGGCGTGAGCGTAAAAGCTCCAAATGGGTTCCATAAACGCGAGGATCAAGACTTAATGATCCCCCGCTTTCGAGGAACCCGCCCACCGGGAGCGAAAAATCCCGTTCCCGCTGCTGGTTATTTTTGTGAGGGCTTAGAGGTGCCCGGGCGCGACGCAGCCGGCGCGGCCGACTTAACGGGATATGAGGTATCGTACAGCTTAATGATCTGTTGAGTCACGTCGACTTGATTTGCCGAATACAGCACCACCGGAGCGCTTTGAGCCGAGGTGCCATCGTCGAGAATCAGGCCGTATCCGTTCTGCTTGGCAAACTTGTCCAGTACGGTCATCATCTTCTGGCCAATGCGATTGATAGCCAACTGCTGCGCATCGTTTCCGTCGTCTTGTAAATCCTGCTGTTGGCGCTGGAACTTTCGCGTGAGTACATTCCCCTGAGCCGCCAAGCGCGCCTTCTCCTCGTCGCTCAGTGTGGTCGCGCCGGCCTGAAGACGTTGCTGCAGGTCGGCAATCTGTTTGCGAAGGTTCTCCAATTCCGTCTGCCGCGAAGCGAACTGAGCTTGAAGTTGCTTGGAGGCTTCTTTGCCTTCCTCAGTGCCCGCGATCGCTGCTTGGAGATTGATGACTGCGATTTTTCCAGTTGCGACGGCCGGTGCACTGGATTCGGCCTGCGCCCAAGCGGCCGGGACTATCAAAAGCATGGCGAGCGCCGCCATACCAGCATTTCGAATCTTCATTCTAGCTCCTCGATACGAATCTTTTTGGGAAACTACAAACTCGCGATTATAGCGGCCCGACCTTGAACCGGTCAATCGGAATTGGAACTAAGACCGTTTCGCTCGTCGAATCTACTCCGGAACAGCCCGCACCCGAACGTGCTTACTGATACCGATGCGCTAAACACGGCCGCAGTTGGCCGGGGCATTTCTGATTTCCCCTGCTTCAGACAAACCCTAGCGCTCGCTTGGCTCAGCGATCAGCGAGGCAACGGAACCAGCAACAATCGGCCATTCGCCTGGTCGACGACTGCGGCAACATTCGTCAAAGGGTCGATGGCGACGGAAAACTCAGCCGAGCCGCCCATGGGCAGCACGAACTCGACCTTACCAGCTTGGATCGACAACACCGAATTGGGGTTCGTGGCCAGAAAATTGAAGACCGACAGGGTGTTGGTGGCGTTATTTACGGTCACGCCGGTGCCGCTCTGGAAATTGTAGGCGATCGCGGTTGGATTGATACCCATGCGGATGGGCGTAGCCGTAAATGCTTTCGGATCGACCACCCCCAAATCGTTTTGAAGACTGTTGGCAACCAGGAACGTATCCGTTATGGGGTCAAACGCCGCGTCAGTCGGCACTTCAAAATTATTGAGGCGGCCCACGATGAAATGGCTTCCGAGATCCACGATATCAACCGTGTTCTGCGTGGTGGCGGTGACTGCCAAGAGATTATCGATGGGGTCGATGCTCACGCCGAATGGGCGCTGATCCACCGGAATGCTAGCAGGCGCTGAGGAAATAGCACCGCTGCCGATCGTAAACTCCGAAACCGTATTCGAGTCACTGTTGGCCACAGCAACCGTGCCGGTGTCAGGCTGGATAGCCACGCCCGCTGGAGATGTGCCGACTGTTACGGTTGCGGTCACGGCGTTGTTGACATAGTCAACGACCGTGGCGTCGCCACTGCCATTGTTTGCCACCACGCCGAGGCCTAGTCGCGGAAGCACGGCGACGCCTTCCGGGCATGTACCCACCGAAAACGTGTTCGTCACAGATATCGAAGAAAGATTCACAACCGAAACAGTTCCAGTTCCCGTACAGGTTCCGGCCGAATTGAGCGCGCCCTGGCTGGTGACAAGCGCCTCGCCAAGATCGGGGTCGATCGCCACAGCAATTGGATTCAGTCCAATCGGAATGGCGCCGATTACTGCGAAACTCTTCTCGTTCGAGGCCGAACCGCCGGGAGTCATTACATCCAAGGAAAAACGCCGCGGCGCCGCCAGCAGGTTTCCGGGAATTGTGGCCGTAGCTTGCCGGCCATTCGAACTGACCACTGTGGGGACGATTGTCCCATCCAGCCGCAGCTGCGAACCGGACACAAATCCAAATCCGTTCACGGTGACGGCGAGCGAACCCGAACCTGGCGCCGTAAACGTGGTTCCCGGGCTGAGTTCCGTAATTTGCGGCGAGCGAATTGGGCCAAGAGGCAGAATGGAGATGTTGTTGCTACCAGAGTTCGCAATCACCGCAACGTTTTTCCCTGCGTCAATTGCCACCGCCTGGGGCAGCGTGCCAACAGCGATACTATTTCCAATCGGCTTCAGAGTTCGCAAATCGAGTACGGTGGCCGTTCCACCTATGCTGTTCAATACAACGCCAACGTCAGTGAGGGGATTAACGGCGTCAGCGACTTCTCCTTGGGTCAATGAAACCGTATTTACGGTTTGATCGAGCACACTGAATAGAGTCAAGGTTGTTTGATTCGGATCGGTGAGGAGAGCCTCTTCGGTCTCCGTGTTGATCGCGACACCCTGAACGCTGGTTGACAATGTGGCGGAAGCGATCACGTTGGGTACACGCGCGACTTGGGTCGCCGTCGCCGCACTTCCCAGGTCCACAATGGTGACCGAACCAGAACCGCCGGGAGTCACGACAGCCCAGTTCAATTGCGGCTCGACGGCAATCGTGGGAGTGGGGCCAGTGCTGACGGGGCGCGTGTTGGTGTTCGGCGTAGTGGCACAATTATTGGCCATGCTCGCGTCGGAGCCGCCGAGCACGCACACCAGATTCGGGGGATTCGTTGACAGATCGACTACGGCAGCGACGTTCGTATTTGAGTATGCAACCAGCGCGCGGTGCGTCAGTGGATTTACCCCTACGGAATAAGGCGAAGGTGCCGGCGTGGTACCGGTAGGATTACTCGGGAGAGAAAACGCCGTCACGGCTTGGGTCTGAAGGTTCACGATGGAGAGCGTGTTGTCCGAGCTATTGACGACCGCAGCCAGATGCAAGATGTCGTCCACGCCAACGCCCGTGGGCGCATTTCCCACCGTGAGCGTGGCGCCCGCGGAGTTAGTGTCGAGATTTATGAGAGTTACGGCACCCGCGCTTCCGCTGGCTCCATGATCCACAACCACCGCAGTACCGAGCGCCGAATCGATCGCGACGGCGGTTGGCTGGGTGCCGACCGCGATAGGCGCAAGCGGCGCGGGAGGAATGTCCGTCGCCGACGGAGAGACGGCAACATTAACCGAAGCAACAGCCGGCAGCCCGCTTGGCACGTCGCTATTTTGCACAAGTATGGGAAACAACCCCGGCGTGGAAAAAGAAAAACCAGGCGCCGACAGCGTGGCTTGCAATTGGCGGCTGTTCACCAGAGTGGCGGGAAGAGTTTGATTCCCGGATGTGACTCGCGTTGACGATGAGAAATATCCGCCGTTCAAACTGAGAGTACCCGAAATTGTCGACGGGGGAAAACTGTCCGGGGTGGAAGCGACAACCGCCGGCCGCGTGGGCTGTACAGTCAAAGGGGCTGGCTGGCTGGTGTCGCCATTTTGGCGCTCGACTGTGATCGCCAACGAACTGGGGGCCGGGCCAGCAAAGAAAGTAGAAGGGATGGTCGCACGGAGAGTATTTGCGCCGAGGAATGTGGTCGCCACAGGCGCGCCATTGACCAGAATCTGGCTGGTGGAAAAGAAATTGCTGCCGAACAAATAGACGTCCTGTTGGAACAACCCTTCAACAGCGCTGCTCGGCTCCAACGGAATCGCGCTGAAGCTGGGATCAGAGCCGGCAATAGCGCTGACTGAGGCGGAAGCGGACTGCCGGGAATCCGCAGCGGAAGTAGCGGTAATGGTGACGCTGGCTTGCGCCGCTGGGGGAGCGGTGTAGCAAGCAACGCTCATGCCTGGCGTGGCGGGGTTCGGCGGAATAGGAGTGATGGGCATGCTCACGCTGCAAGCGGTAGGAACAATGGTGCCCACAGTTGAATTTCCGTTCGCAATTTGATTTACGGACCAATTGACGGCCGTATTCGAATTTCCGGACACGGTTGCGGTAAATTGGAACTGCTCCGTGGTGCCGATCGCGGCGCTTGAAGGAGTAACCGAAACGCGTATGCCGGTGTCGAGGCTGACATTGGTGATGGCAAAGACCGCCGTATCCGCTTGGCTGATCGCAACGATGCTAACCACCGGAGGGCTCGGCAGATTTGCGGGAGCGGTATAAAGACCGGTAGTGCTTATGGTTCCAAGGGTGGCGTTTCCGCCTGTAACGCAGCCGGTCGGCATGGTGATGTTGGTTACTGTAGAACTACCCGTGGCATTGCTTGCAGGCGCTTGATTGCAGACGTCCCAGGTAACCGTGGTGTTCGCTTCGCCGACTACAGAGGCACCATACTGCTGCGTGCCCGCGAGGACCACCGTCTGATTGACCGGCGACACCGTGACGGTCACAGGCGTGGAAGCGCCTCCGCCACAGCCTGCTATGAGTGCAGCCAAAGCTACAGTGATTCCCCACTTACCCGATCTCATCCACGTCCTCCAAAATCTCCGGCCACGTTCGCGGGACCCGCTCGGCTTGTCTCGACGCGTTCATGTGCTGTGAGTCCACTCCCACCTTAGAACGTCCGCGCAATCGTGAAGCGGAACGTGCTGCGCGGCTCAACAAGCCCGGTTGGAAATCTTTGAATCTGCTGATCCAGAATATTATTCAATGTAGGAATAATCTGGGACTGCAATACACCCGGCGGCAAAGCCGCCATTTGTTCAGGACTGATAAAGTACGCACCACGAGGGCCCTCAATCGTTTGATTGAGACGAGTGGGATTATAAGCGTAATAGAAACGGAAAGGCGCCCGCACAATCGGCAGGAAAACGACGAACTCGATTCCAGTGGAAGTGCGCGGCTTGAAATTCGTACCCCCAACAACGGAGAGGGTCTGAGATACCTTCGTATTCAGGAAGAGAGGATTTGGGAACTCCGAACTCAATTGCTGGACGGCGGTCGGATCCAGCCTCAACTGGCTGGACCGTAGGATTCCGTCGAGACCGACATCCGCGAAAAGGTCCATGCTCACCGGGCCAGCGATTGGAATGCGATACTCGAAGTTGCCAACAGCTTGGAGATCTCCACCGGGCCGAGTGGCGAAGTATTGAAGCACCGGGACGCTGATTGTCTGCACCGTCGGGGCGCCGCTCGAATTCAGGACGGTCGGGTTTACAAAGCTGATCGGCGTGTTTACAGCGGACGGGATAAACGTCCACGGAGAAATATTGAAAAAGTCGAAACCTCGAACCGTGTCTTCACCACCAATGTAGAAGCGCTCGTAGGGCGGAATTACTCTGCCGCCGTAACCCGTCGCCCATGCCGATTGGACACGCACGCCGATGACATTGCGCTTATGGAAAGTGGGATGGAAGTATGTCATCTGAAAAACATTTGAGATGGCATCCACGCTGCCACCCAAGGGGCCGCCCTCAAATCCGATCGAATAAGAAAGGCTCTTGCCGCCCGTCGGATTCAATTGATCGTTCACCGTGTTGTAACTAATCGAGGGACTAATTTTGCTGGAGACAATTCCGTTGAGCGCGGAGGAGCCCTCGAGGCTGCTGAACTGCAGGGATTGGAAAAGCAATTGGGAGGCTTGGCTGAACGCTGTGATATCGCTCTTGGTCCAACCATAGGTGATCCCGAGCCGCGCGAACGCGAAACGGTGCAGCGGGTAGCTGGCGAAAAGAGTAAAACCTTTGCTGTTCTGGCTGTAATTTTGGGCCAACGATGGGTTGATAGCGAGGTTTTGGCCCGCCAGAATCGACAGTTCTTTCTGCTGGTTGAAATTGAACTTGTTAGAAAAAATCGTGAAGCCGGTCGAAATGGGGCGATCGAAAAGATAGGGCTCCGTAAAGCCGAACAGGATATTGCGTTGGATGCTGCCGAATTGAGTGGAAAAGGTCAGCGTCTCGCCCAGGCCGAGAAAATTATTGGTCTGATAGGCGAGGCTAAGGAAACTCCCGGCGAGGCCGCTGACGCCTCCTGAAAAGCTGATGGACTGTTTCCCCTTCTCTTTTACCTTGAGAGTAATGTCGACGGTCCCTGCCTTAACGTCGCGCTTCAGGTCGGCGTTTTCTTTCTTAATCTCGTTGAAGTAGCCGAGTTGGTTCAAGCGCAGGATACTGAGTTCCCAGTAACGATCATTGAAGAGAGCGCCTTCATCGAGGAGCAACTCGCGTCGAATCACCTTGTCACGCGTGGTTGTGTTGCCCTGGAATTCGATGCGCCGAACGAAAAATTGCTTCTCCTGGTCAAAATCCAAGGTGAGATTGATAGTCTTGGTGGCGGCGTCTTCATCGAATTCGGGAGAGGCGGTAAAATCAATGTATCCGAACTCGCCGTAGAGTTTTGTGTAGTTGTCGATCGCCTTGCGAATTTTCGATACGTCGAAGATCTGCCCTTTCTTGAGCGGAAATATGGTTTCAAGAAACTCGGGCTTGAAGTACAAGTTCTCGTCAGGATTGGCGCTGCGAATCACCAGCCTTCCCATGTGGTACTGCGAACCTTCCTCAATGGGAATGGTGATGTCGGTGCGAATGCCGCGAGTGCGGCCGATATACGGGATGGGGCCAATCGGCAAGCCGTTGTGCTGCACCTTGACGTTATTGAGGGTCGGTTCATTCACAACGACGCGGAAGTAGCCGTGGTCGCGGTAGAGGCCCGTAACTCCCACCGCCATGTCCTCGTCCAGTTTGTCGCGATCGTAGGTCTTGCTCCAAATATTGATGTCGGCAAATCCCAATGGAATCGCAATGGGCCGCGAGTGGCGCATCGAGCGGATGATTTTTTCGGCGGAAAAAACGTGGTTACCCTGGATAATGATCCGGCCAACCTTGACCTTAGGCCCTTCGTCGATATTAAACGTGAGAGTAACCGAATTTGTAGCCGGGATGCGCTCGTAGGTCGGTTTCACGGTGGCATACATGTGGCCGTGCTCAGCAAGCAATTGCTGAATCACCACTTCGGCGCGTTTTACCTTCGTGGGATCGAAGCGGCTCTCAACGGACAAATCTACTTTGCGATCCTTAAACGCGTCGAGAATGTCGGATTCGGAAACGGATTTATTCCCTTTGTAATTGATGTTACGAATCGTGGGCCGCTCTTGAACGTAAAAAACAAGGATTTTCCCGTTCGGATTGTCCGGGCTATTTTCCACTTCCAGACGGATATCCTCAAAGAACTGGGTATTCCATAGCGCGCGAAAATCGCGGCGGACGGCTTCCGGACTGTAAGGATCACCCTGGCGCGAGAAAATGCGCGCCATAAGCGTCTCGCGCTGAATGCGGCGATTGCCTACAAATTCAATTCGCTCAATCACCGCTTGCTGAGAAGCAGTTGAATTAGCCGGCTGTTGCGTTGCGGGAAGCTGCTGCGCGCGAACAGAAGGGGACAAAAACGCGAGCAAGCATCCGCACGCCACCAAGAGAGCGCTGGCGTGCAGACAATATTTCCTCTGTGCGGCTCCAACGCAAATCAAAGCCGCGCTCCGCCTTCCAATGTTTTGTACTCCCCCTGCCAGACCGTCCCCACGGCTGGCACGCGCGTGTAGGATTCCTTAGTGGGCCACTGGGGTTGCTTCTACCACCGGACGGAAACCCAGGCCATCAGTGGTGAGATAAATCTCAATGATGGCTGGTCGTTGAAGCCCGCCCTGGATTAACGCCTCCGAAAGCGGATCCTCGACGTACTTCTGAAGAGCGCGGCGGAGCGGACGTGCGCCATAGTTGCGATCGGTGCAGGTCTTTTCCAGAATCCACTGGCGCGCTTCGGGCGTCATTTGAATCTGCACCTGGCGATGGACCAGCGTGTCGTTAATCTGACTCACCAGCAGGTCAATAATGCGCGACAAATCATCGTCCGTAAGCGCGTTGAACAAAATTACTTCGTCCAGCCGGTTCAAAAATTCCGGATTGAACACCCGCTTGACCTCGGCCATCACAATATCATCCAAGCTCTTCGCGTGTGTGTCTCCCAAGCCGGACTGGAAACCCAAAGTAGCCTGTTTCTGGAGAGCGCGCGCGCCGATATTCGAAGTCATGATGATGATCGTATTGCGGAAATCCACCGTGTTACCGAGGCCGTCCGTCAGCTGCCCGTCCTCGAATACCTGCAGCAAAATATTGTAAACGTCCGGGTGCGCCTTCTCGATTTCATCGAGCAGGATGATGGAATACGGAGTGCGGCGAACGCGCTCCGTCAGTTGCCCGCCCTCTTCGTAGCCGACATAACCTGGAGGCGCGCCGATGAGCTTCGAGACCGAATGCTTTTCCATGTATTCGGACATATCAAAGCGCACCAGCGATTTCTCCGTGCCAAAAAGGAATTCCGCAAGACGGCGCGCGACCTCTGTCTTTCCTACACCCGTCGGGCCCAGGAAAAGGAAACAGCCCACTGGCCGGCCAGGAGCTTTAAGTCCTGCGCGACTGCGGCGGATGGCGCGTGCGAGAGCCGTGATGGCTTTATCCTGGCTGATGACGCGCTTGTGCAGCTCGTCCTCGATGCGCAGCAACTTCTGCTGCTCATCTTCCTTGATAGCGTTGACGGCGACGCCAGTCCAACGCGCCACTACTTCCTCGATGTCGTCGCGTGTGACTGTGCCCGTGGATGAATCGTCGATCTTCAATTTCTCGCGAAGGGCGCGCAGATTCTCTTTTTCTTTGCGCTCCTCTTCGGAATAGAAACGCGCCTTTTCAAATTCATGATTGGCAATGGCGGTTTCCATGCGGTGGGTGATGAACTTCACGCGTTTTTGCGCTTCGGAAACTTCCTCAGGGAGCATGGCTTGACGCAATTTCACCCGTGCACCCGACTCGTCAATCAAATCGATCGCCTTATCCGGAAGGAAGCGGTCGGGAATATAACGATTCGAAAGATAGACCGCATATTGGATCGCTTCGTCGGTATAGGAAACGGCGTGGAATTTCTCATAGCGGTCCCGGACGCCTTGCAAAACGCGGATCGCCTCTTCCTCGTTGGGAGCGGAGACTTTGACAGACTGGAAGCGGCGTTCGAGCGAGCGATCTTTTTCAACCGACTTGCGATATTCGCCCGGCGTCGTCGCGCCGATGCACTGAATCTCACCGCGGCTTAACGCGGGCTTTAGAATGTTGGCGGCATCGAGAGAACCCTCGGCGGAGCCCGCGCCGACGAGCGTGTGGAGTTCATCGATGAAAACGATGGCGTTTTGGCTCTCCATCAACTCCTTCATGATGGTCTTTAGGCGTTCTTCGAACTGGCCGCGGTATTTCGTGCCCGCGACAATCAAGGAAAGGTCCAGAGAAAGAATGCGTTTGTCGGCGAGGAACGGCGGGACGTCACCGTCGGCAATGCGCTGTGCCAGTCCTTCAACGATGGCTGTTTTGCCGACGCCGGGTTCGCCGATCAGCACAGGGTTGTTCTTCGTGCGGCGGCAAAGGATTTGGATGGCCCTCTCAAGCTCGCGATCGCGTCCAACAAGCGGATCGAGCGTACCGTCCATGGCGGCCTGAGTGAGGTCCCGGCTGAATTCTGCGAGCAACGAAGTTTCTTTCGGTCGATTTACAGGCACTTTTTCACCCGCGCTGCGCGCAAGCTCCTCGCGCACGCCTGAAAGACGCAATCCCCGCTCTTGCAAAATCTCCGCGCCGAACGACTTCTCTTCACGCAAAATCCCCAACAGCAAATGTTCAGTTCCCACGTGCTTGTGATTCAGACGCTCAGCCTCTTCGGCCGCGTAATTCAGAATGCGGCGGCATTCCTGGCTGAGCGGCACCTCAACGGAGGTGGAAATCCGCTCGCGCACGGTGATGCGCGATTCAATTTCTTTGCGGATGGATTCGATCGTACCATGCGCTCTCAGGAAGCGATTAGCGAGCGCCTTGTCCTCCCGCAGAAGACCCAGAAGCAAATGTTCGGTCTCAATATAAGGGCTGCCGTACTGGCTAGCTTCATATCGCGCGAAAAAAATCACGCGCCGAGCCTTCTCCGTATAGCGTTCAAACACAGGTCACCCGAGCCCTTCCAGGCTAGAAGAATTTCCCGACACGCCACGCCCGTCGGCACGAGGCGCAACAGCTTCGTCATCCGACACCAACAAACCGTGCTCCAAACGCATCACGCGGTCCGCGCGCCGCGCCAGGGAAAGATTATGGGTTGCAAGAATCGAAGTCAGATGATGGGACCGGTGTAAGCGCTGCATGAGTTCGAAGATCGACTCCGTAGTTTCCTCGTCCAAATCGCCCGTAGGTTCATCGGCCAGCAACAACTTTGGCCGGGTTATCAGGGCCCGAGCAATTGCAACCCGTTGCTGTTCCCCGCCCGAGAGTTCGCCCGCACGATGCTGCGTGCGGTCCGAGAGGCCAACTTCATTCAGCCATTCGCGCGCCACATTGAGCGCTGCGCTCGCTGCGTTCCCCCGAATCAACAGCGGCATCGCCACGTTTTCCAGGGCAGTGAAGTCAGCCAGCAACTGATGTCTCTGCCAGATAAAACCCACGGCGCGGCTGCGGAAGTCTACCAAGTCGCATTCCGCAAACCCTGCCAGCGAATTTCCGCCGAAGTATACTGTACCGCTTGTTGGCATGTCCAGCGCGGCCAGGAGATGCAGTAAAGTGCTCTTGCCCGAGCCCGAAGGGCCAACGAGAGCCACCATCTCGCCAGACGCAACCGCGAAGCTCACGCCTGAAAGAGCGATAATCTCAGCAGCACCGGAGTGAAACAGTTTCCGCAAGCCATCTATGCGCAGGAGTTCCGTGGGTCCGTTCTGCACAGATGTGGACGCTCGCTGGCTCGGTGCCATCGCTGATCCAGTCGATGTCAGGGTCGATGCCGGGCTTGGGCTCGTCATTGTCATCGATTTCGCCGTGGACTCGTCGTGAGCTTGCTCATAAACTCCACTAATCCCTTGTCACTTCCCGTGCCGAACCTCCCAGTCACTTATCTCTTTGGATTCTGCGGCTTATCAAAAGGTCGCTTCCTGCTCCTCTTCGCAACTCCAAGTTCTTGCACATTATGAGTGCAAAAGTTCCTATCCGTCGAAAAGATCCCGGCGAAATCGACTGATCCACAACTCCATTGTAGCACGTTGTCTTTCGGTGCCCGTGTTTACACACGCATGCATTGCGTGGGCATAAACCGTGCCGAGTCATGGGACTTCAGTTCTGGGAAAGCGCCCCTCGCAATTCACTCCGCGCGCAAAATTTCAACGGGGAGCGTACCTGCGGCGGCGCGAGCGGGGTAGATTGTTGCGGCGATGCAAATCGTCAGCGCGGCAGCCGTGATCCAAATCGCATCCCAGCCGCTCGAATGAAATGGGACGTAGGGAATCGAATAGATTTCGGGGTTAAGCGGAACCAATTTCCAGCGATTAGCAATCCAGGACAGCGAATAGCCCACCGCGAGGCCAATTGCAGTACCGGCGATGCCAACAAGCAGCCCTTGCAACACGAATATATTGCGCACCTGAATGCGTCGCGCTCCCAAGGCCATCAGGACAGCTATATCGTGCGCCTTATCCGTGACTGTCATAGCCAGCACGACCAGGACATTGAGTCCAGCGACGAAGGTGATGAGGCCAATGAAAATGGCGGTGACCAGTTTTTCGAAACTCATCGCGCGAAAGAGCGGCTGATTCTCTTCCATCCACGTGGTGGTGTGAAACTGTGGCCCTGCTTCGCGCGCGAGAACCGCCGCGATTTTCCCAGCATCGTCGAGATTGTTCACGCGAATCTCGAGAAGACTGACGACGTCACCGATTCCGGCGAGTTCCTGAGAATCATGCAGCGTAACGAAAGCCCAGTTGGCGTCGTAATCGTAGAATCCGGAACTGTAAATCCCCGAGATGCGAAACCGGCGCGAGCGTGGCAACAGGCCGAACGGCGTCAGGCTACCCTGCGGACTGAGAACCGTGACGTAATCCCCTGCTTCGACCTTCAAATTATCCGCAAGGATATTGCCGATTATAATCGCCGGAATGCCGCTGGAATCGGGCGTGAAGTTGCCATTGCCAGTCACAAGATGGTCGAGCGCCGAGTCCCATCGTCTTTCCAGTTGAGGATCGATCCCCTTCAGAACTACGCCTTCCGTTTGGTTGCCCGCCAACAAGAGCACCTGGTTGTATACGGCGGGAGTAATAAATTCAACGCCTGGCGTCGGAACCAAACGCGTCATTAGTTCGCTATAATTTCGGATTCCCTGGGTTCCGTTGGGCTTGATGTTGACGTGAGCTGTGACGCCCAGCAGACGATTACGAATTGCGAGGCTGGAGCCTGTGTTCATCGCCAACGCAATAACCAGCGTGGCGACTCCTGCCGCGACACCCGCAATCGAAAGAAAAGTCACCAGTCGCAGAACTGGCGGTTTGTATTTGGACCGCAGATACCGCCGCGCAATCATCCACTCGAAGCTCATTTTGTTTCTTCATTCGCCGCCGCAGCGTCAGTGTCAGAATCCTTTTGCGGGCGAAGCGTCGGGAACAGGATGACCTCGCGAATCGAATGCGAATCCGTCAGCAGCATGATCAAGCGATCAATGCCAACGCCTTCGCCCGCCGTGGGTGGCATGCCGTGGGCCAACGCGCGGATGTAATCCCAATCGACTTCCTTCGGCACTTCTGCTCCACCGCTTTCAACTTGTGCGCGGAAACGCCGCTCCTGGTCCGCTGGATCGTTGAGTTCGGAGAAACCATTGGCAAGTTCCATGCCTTCGATGAACAACTCGAAACGCTCCGCCACCGATGGATCATCCTTCCGGCATTTCGAAAGCGGGGAGATGTCAGTGGGAAAATCATAAATGAAAGTAGGCTGAATCAGGTGCGCTTCGGCAACGGCCTCAAAAAGCGCCCCGGTCAATTCTCCGGTGGAGGATTTGTCCAGGTCGCGAATTAAGTCAAACCCCTTGCCACGGGCAACATTATTAAAGCGTTCGGCAACGTTGCGCGGACCTTGCGGGGTGCTCAGTTCATCGACCGAAGGCGCGTTGCCTGCGTTGGCAGGCCAAAACTTGCAGATCGCTTCGCGCATGGACAACGATTCGAAATGGCCGAAGTCGAGTTCGTGCTCGCCATATTTTATTTTTGTGCCGCCCGAAACGTCTTTGGCGAGCCCCGCAAACAACTCCTCTGTCAGTTTCATCAGGTCGCGGTAATCGCTGTAGGCCTCGTAAAATTCGAGCATGGTGAATTCGGGAGTGTGGATGGCGTCCACGCCTTCATTGCGGAAATTGCGGTTGATTTCATAAACGCGATCGATTCCTCCCACGATGAGACGCTTCAGATAAAGCTCCGGCGCGATGCGCATATAAAAATCCACGTCAAAGGTGTTGTGGTGAGTAATAAACGGACGCGCTGTGGCGCCGCCGAGAATGGGGTGCATCATCGGCGTTTCGACTTCCAGATAGCGGCGAGCGTCGAAGAATTCGCGGATGTAGCGAATGACCGCCGCGCGCTGAACGAAGATATGGCGCACGCGCTCATTGGCGATCAGATCCAGGTAGCGTCGTCTGTAGCGCATCTCCACATCGGCTAATCCGTGCCATTTCTCCGGCAGCGGGAGAAGCGCCTTCGTCAACAAAGTGAGTTTTTCGACCCAGACGGTCAGCTCATTCGTCTTTGTGCGAAAGAGGTGCCCGGAGACGCCAATGACGTCCCCGATATCGAGCAACTGAAACAGCTGAAATGCCTCCGCACCCACGGCGTCGAGCTTCACGTAAATCTGTAGCTTCTGCCCTTGTCCCTGGATATGCGCGAAGCCGGCCTTGCCGTGCAGTCGAATAGTGAGAATGCGGCCGGCAACCGAAACGTTCACCTTTGCTTCTTGGAGTTCGGCCGCGCTTTTTTGATCGTATGTGCTGACGATTTCCTGCGCCGTTTGTTTCCAAGCGAATTTATGCGGATAAGGGTCAAAGCCCAAACTTGCTATTTCTTCCAGTTTTTTCTGGCGTTGCAGAAGCTGATCGCGCGGTTCGAATTCCAAGCGGTACTCCGTTTCTCGTTGAGCCGTGCGCAGTATAGCGAGCGCGTTCGTAAAGCGTCAAGGAAGCGCCG
>DASRQP010000314.1:0-4832 GCA_035696585.1 Candidatus Acidiferrales bacterium
CACCTGAATCTGCTTGCCGACAATCGCTGGATCTCCACCGAAGCGTCGCTGCCATAGGCCGTAGGTCAAAACGACTTCGTGATCTTTCCCCAGGATTTCTTCCTCAGGAAGAAAAGCGCGGCCGAGAAGGGGCTTCACACCGAGGACGTCGAAAAAATTCGCGGTCACACGCTCGCCGCCGACGCGCTCGGGCTGATTCGCCCCGCCCAGGTTGTAGCCCTTGCCGGCAGAATCGAACATGGCAATGGGCCCCAGCACGTCATTCTGTTTCTGAATGTCCTGGATGTTTGGCGCAGAGACGATGTTGACGTCGTCTGGGTCCGAGCCATAGGTTTGCCAGACGAGCACCATGCGATCGGCGGCGGGATAGGGAACCGGCTGCAGCAGCGTCGCATTAATCACGCTGAAAAGCGCGGTGTTCGCGCCAATGCCCAGAGCAAGCGTGATCATCGCAATGGTTGTAAACCCAGGCGCTTTCATCAGCATGCGGGCGGCGTAGCGCAAGTCTTGAAATAGAGTTGACATGTCGTCTCCTGACCGTTGGACTCCCCTATCAGTACATTGTAAGCAACTCCGCAGGAACAACCCGCCTTCCGGAGACATATGCAGATGGGCTTCCACCGAGACGCAGTCATAGCGCTTTAAATTCAGTTACTTACACTGTGTCGGGCACACGCCAGGTTGAGCTGGTGCCCGCTTGCGGAGGGGGTGTCGCGAAAATGGACACTGTGGGAAGCTAGCTTGACTTGGACTTTTCTACTTCTTCGGTCAGCGCGGGGACAATCTCAAAGAGGTCGCCAACCACTCCGTAGTCGGCGATTTCAAATATAGGCGCGTTCTGATCCTTGTTGATCGCGACTATCGTCCGCGATCCCTTCATTCCCACGACGTGCTGGATTGCGCCGCTGATTCCCAGCGCCAGGTATAGTTTCGGCGAAACGGTTTGCCCTGAGCTCCCGATTTGCCGGTCCATCGGCAGCCAACCCTCGTCACAAATGGGACGTGACGCCGACAATTCGCCTCCCATTGCTTTCGCGAGTTTTTCCGCCAGCGGAATATTTTCCGGCGCTTTGATTCCGCGCCCAACCGAAACCAGAATAGGCGCCTGCGTCAAATCCACCGCCTGCTTGGCTTCGCGGAAAAGTTCGAGCGGCTTTGTGCGAATTTGTTCTGGCTTTAATTCGACGCTCGCCGTCTTCACCGCCGCTTTGCCGCCCGATTTCTTCGCGGCGAGGTCGGCGCGAAACGCTCCCAACTGGAACGAAGCAAACCACGGCGCGTCGCCCTGAAACACAACATCGGCGGCCGTGCGCCCCTGAAACATCTGCCGCACAAAAACCACTTTGCCGCCCTCATAACGGTAGCCGACGCAATCGCCGATCATTCCCTTGCCCATCGATGCCGCAAGTTTTGGCGCGAAGTCGCGCACTTGATATGTGTGCGGGAATAAGACCAGATCAGGCTTGGCTTGCTCGATCACCTGCTTGAGCGCAATCGAATAGCCGTCCGGCGTGTACTTCTCGAGCAGAGCGTTCTCGACTAGAAGCGCTTCATCGAGCTGATATCCGGCCAGTTCGTCCGCCAGCGCTCCGATTCCGTCGCCGATGACAACACCCGTAAGGGAGCTCTTCGCTTCCGAAGCGATTTGCTGCGCCGCAGCCAGAGTTTCGAAACTGACTTTATTCCATTTTACGTGGCGCTGTTCCGTGATGAGCAGAATTTTCATTTCAGTTGTCAGAGCACACGCGCTTCGTGCTTCAATTTTTCCACCAGCTTCGTCGCGATTTCTTTCGGTGTTCCCGTGATGAATTCCGTCTTCTTCGCTTTGTGCGGCACGTAAATGCGCTCCACGCGTTGCGTCAACTCCGCCGGCACGCCCAGCGATTCGCGCGTGACCGCCGCAATTTCTTTTTTCTTCGCCGCCATGATGCCTTTCAGGGTCGCGTAGCGCGGCTTGTTGATGCCTGACTGAATCGTTAAAACGGCTGGCAGCGGCAACTCGACCCACTGAAACCATCCTGCTTCTAGTTCGCGTTTCAGGCGCAAATGATCCCCCTGCGCTTCGATCGACATAATAATCGTCGCGTGCGGCAACCCAAGTAATTCCGCCAGCAGCACTCCCGTCTGCCCAAAACCGTGGTCGTCGCTCTGCAAGCCCGTGAGAATCAAATCGAATTTTTCTTTTTTTATTGCCGCGGCCAGCGAACGCGCTGACGCCAGCGGGTCAAGCGCGTGAAATTTATCATCCGTCACGTGAATGCCGCGATCCGCGCCCTTGGCCAGAGCTTCTTTGATCGTCTGCTTCACGCGCTCTGGACCCATCGAAATCGCCACTACTTCCCCGCCGTGCTTTTCCTTCAAACGCAACGCTTCTTCCAGCGCGAACGTGTCCGGCTCATTTGTCTCGAAGCTTATGTCCGTTTCGCGAATCCACGTTCCGCTCGCGTCGATGGCCAGCGGCGCATCCTTTGCGGGAACTTGTTTCACGCAGACAACAATGTTCAAACGAAGCCTCCGAAGATTCGGTCAGCGGCCTTCCCAAAGCTTGAAAACCAGCGACGCGTTCGTGCCGCCAAAGCCGAATGAATTCGACAGCGCGTAGCGAATATTCGCTTTACGCGCTTGGTTCGGGACGTAATCGAGATCGCACGCTGGATCAGGGTTTTCGTAATTGATCGTCGGCGGTAGAATCTGGCCGCGGAGCGCAAGCACGCTGATGCCTGCTTCCAAGCCCCCCGCTCCGCCGAGTACGTGCCCGGTCATTGATTTTGTCGAGCTAACAGGGATTTTCTTCGCCTGGTCGCCGAACGTGCGTTTGATCGCCACCGTCTCGATTGCGTCGCCAATCTGCGTGGACGTGCCGTGCGCGTTGACGTAACCGATTTCCGTCGGCGCGATCTCCGCATCTTTCAAGGACGCGAGCATCACGCGGTACGCCCCATCGCCATTTTCCGCCGGCTGCGTCATGTGAAAAGCGTCCGCCGTCATGCCGTAGCCAACGATTTCCGCCAGAATATTGGCCCCCCGGCGCTGCGCAAATTCCAGCGATTCAAGGATCAGCACGCCCGAACCTTCGCCGATTACGAAGCCGTCGCGCTGTGCATCGAACGGACGGCTGGCCCGCGCCGGCTCGTCATTGCGCGTCGATAGCGCTTTCATCGCCGCAAATCCGCCCACGCCCATCGGCGTTATCGCCGCTTCCGAGCCGCCCGCGATCATCACTTCCGCGTCGCATCGTTGAATGATTTTGAAAGCGTCGCCGATGGCGTGCGCCGACGCCGAGCATGCTGTCGCCGTCGCCGAATTCGGTCCTTTGGCGCCATAGCGAATCGAAATTTGCCCCGAGGCCAGATTGATAATCGCGGAAGGAATGAAAAACGGAGAAATCTTGCTCGGACCGCCGTGAATCAATTTGCTATGCTCGCGCTCGATCACGTCGAATCCGCCGATGCCCGACGAAATATACACGCCCGTTGCGTCAGCAATTTCCGGAGTGATCTCGAGCGCCGCCATCTTCATCGCGAAGTCCGTGGCGCCTATGGCCAGATGAATAAATCGGGCCATCTTCTTCACTTCTTTTTTTTCAATCCACTTAAAGGGATCGAAGCCTTTGACTTCGCCCGCAAAGGTGCAATCGAAACCGGCGGCGTCGAACTGCGTGATGGGACCGATACCGCTCTGCCCGGCAAGCAGATTTTTCCAGACTTCTTCCGTGCCAATCCCGCAGGCGCAGACCAGTCCGACTCCTGTGACGACAACCCGGCGATTCAATGCGGAGTTTTCTCCTCGTGGAACTCTGAGGCCCGGCGAGTTATTTCTTGTCCTTGGCGTGCTTGTCGATGTACGCGATGGCGTCCTTCACCGTGGCGATCTTTTCCGCATCCTCATCGGGTATTTCGATGCCGAATGCTTCTTCGAAGGCCATCACGAGTTCGACGATGTCGAGCGAATCGGCGCCCAGATCGTCCACAAACGAAGCCGTAGGCGTCACTTCGCCTTCATCCACACCGAGTTGTTCGACGATAATCTGTTTCACGCGTTCTTCGACGCTGGCCATTCTGTTTCTTCCTCCGCTTTCGGCGTTCGTTTATTCGAATATGAATCCGGGCGGCTTCCCCCCGGCATTTCAATCCTATTCATTCTATGCGGCCCGTCAAATCAGGTCAACCACAGAGCCGCCTAATGTACGCATTCACGCAGGTATTGTCTAGCGGGAAGCGATTCACGCAGCGGTCAGCAACAGCGGCACGCCATCGGTGATCACAAGCGTGTGCTCATAATGCGCCGAAAGGCTTCCATCCGCCGTCTTCACCGTCCAACCGTCCCCGCTGTCGACTGGCTTGCCGGAACCCGCAGCGATGATGGGCTCGACCGTAATTACCAGGCCATCCGTCAGCCGTTGCGTCACTCCCGGATCCTTGAAATTCGGCACGCTCGGCGCTTCGTGAATCGTGTGCCCGATGCCGTGCCCGCCCAGTTCGCGAATCACGCGAAAGCCGCTGCGTCGCACTTCCTGCTCCACCGCGCGCCCAATTTCATTCACAGGACGGTTCGCGCGCGCGACCTTCATGGCCTCACCAAACGCGCGTTCCGCGCATGCCACCAGCCTGCGCGCTTCATCGGAAACTGGCTCAACCGGCACGGTAAGCGCTGCGTCAGCCATGTAACCGTTCTTCTCGAATGTCACATCAAGCTTCACCAAATCGCCCGCTCGGATTTTCCGTGAAGCCGACGGAATCCCGTGCACCGCTTCGTCATTCAAGCTGATCAGCACGTCCCCCGGAAAACCGTAAACCATTCTCGGCGCGGATTGCGCTCCGCTCTCTCGCATC
>DASRQP010000315.1:0-5008 GCA_035696585.1 Candidatus Acidiferrales bacterium
GTGGCGCGGGCAGAGATAGCAATGCACTTTGCCGCTCGCGTCGACGTCCCACCAGCGAGCTTCGTGAAGCGCATCGGATCTTTGAAGGACTTTCAGATCAGACATTCTTCGCGTCCAAGAAAGTCAAAAACGCGTTCTGACCAAACAGCGTTTTTGTACCGATTAGAATTGGCGTCGGTCTTTTGTTTTGTGTAAGTTACGGGACATTCTAATAATTTGCTGTACCGATTAGAAATGGCTGAAATTGGGCTGGCTTGTGACTTCGAATTGGAGGATGTTACGCGCGGGCCATTTTGCTTCTGCTGCTGCGTCGCCGCTTGCATCGAACTGCTCGGCCTCTGAAAGAGCGTAGCACAATGGCGGGGATTTGTCAGAGAGCAGTAGCTGTGGAAAACTGCCAACGAATTGCATCCGGTGCGGCGTGTGAGCATCCTATGGCAAGCGGCGCGGGCGGCCGCAACCCTTTGAATTTCCCAAATTGAGGAGGAGAAAATGGCGATACGAGATGGAATTCTGCCGGAATTTGATCATGAAATAGCGAACACGCGGAAGGTGCTGGAGCGCGTCCCGGAGGGCAAGCCCGACTACAAGCCGCACGAGAAATCGATGGCGATGGGGCGGCTGGCGGGTCACACAGCGGAAATTCCCGGCTGGGCGAAGGAAACGATTCTGCGAGATTCCATCGAAGTGGGCGCCGGCGCGCCGCAGCAACAGGGCCCGCTGGTGATGGGTTCGCGGAAACAATTGCTGGAGGAGTTCGACAAGCGAGCCGCGGCGGGGCGGACGGCAATTGCGGGAGCGAGCGATGAAGAGTTGATGAAGCCATGGTCGCTGATCGCCAACGGCAAAACCATTTTCACGCTGCCGAAGATAGCGGTGCTGCGCGGATTCGTGATGAACCACATGATTCATCATCGCGCGCAACTTGGCGTGTATCTGCGGTTGAATGATGTGCCGGTGCCATCGATTTACGGACCGTCGGCGGACGAACAGGTGTTTTAACCGCGCACGAGTGAGGGACGCGGCGTCATCAGTTTTGCACTCAGTTCCGGCGAGATGACCGCTCCATGTGTAATTTTAGCTCTGCCCCTGCGTATTTATTGGGGAGTTGATCGCTGGGCCGCGGTCAAAGATGCGATGACAAGACCCACGAGAGTGCTTTTGAAAATGGCAGCCGCCGGGGCTGTGGGAGCGCTGATCGGCGCGCGCTTAAGCCACTGGCACGCATTCCAGGCGGTTCGCGGACACATGAACTTCCCGATCGGGATGTGGCTATCCGTTGGGCTCTGGATGTTGTTCTCGGTTTACTGGAGTATTGCAGCAAAAGACAGCGCGGCCACAAAAACGTCGGAGTCGGGGACGTCGCGGCAACTACATTTGATTGCGGTCAACGTAGCGCTGTTGCTGCTTGTGCTTCCCGTTCCGGGCCTTACGCGACGGTTCCTACCGGCAAGCTATTTTCTTGTGGCCGCAGGCTTAACCATCCAGGCCGCCTTCATTCTCCTCGCAGTTTGGGCGCGAAGGCACCTAGGCAGCAACTGGAGCGGCGAAGTTAGGATTGCGGCGGAGCACAAACTGGTCCGATCAGGCCCCTACCGATTCATACGCCATCCGATTTACACCGCGGTGCTGGGCATGTATTGCGGTACAGCGATCGTTTCCGGGGAAATTCACGCGCCTATTGCGCTGGCTATTGTGATTTTGGCGTACTGGCGCAAGATCCACCTCGAAGAACGATCTCTGCACGAAGCGTTTGGCGCAGAGCACGAGGCCTACCGACGGGAGAGTTGGGCGTGGATTCCAGGAGTGTACTGACTTCTTATGACGCGCGGACCCAGGCCTAAGCGGCCGCCGGAGCGCGATTACTCGCACCGGTTGCTGATCGATAAGCTGGGCGTGAACGCCGGGCAACGCGTCGCCGTACTGGGTGTCGAGTCCGCTGAGTTTCTCACTGACTTGACCGCTCGCGTGCCGGAATATTCGCTCGGGAAACGCATCGCCGACGCCGACCTGATTTTCTTTTCCGCGGAAGCTCGCGGCGACCTCTCCAAGCTCGAATCGCTAGCGCGTTCGATTCAGAGAAACGGCGCGATCTGGGTGGTTTATCCCAAGGGTCAATCGCACATCCGCGAAATCGACGTAATTCAAGCGGGCAAGGCAGCGGGCCTCACGGACAACAAGGTTTGCAGCTTTTCGTCAACGCACACGGCGCTGCGGTTCGTAATCCCGATTGCGAAGCGGTAACAATCCACAAACGGGCAGACTCTTGCCGATTCAAGTGCGGGAATCGCGTTTTTGAGCGCGGCGAAGTTCGGCGGCCCAGGCGGCGAAGCTTTTCATTCTGGCGCGCTCGCGCCACATGAGATGCAGGAATTTGCGCGCGTCGAGATTGTCGGCCTCAGCGCCGAAGAAAGTTTCCATGCGCCACTGCAAATACGGACTGCGCCAAGGACGCAGGCGGTAACCCTTGGCAACCATCCAGTAATAGCGCAACGCGTTGAGCATCCGTCCTCTTTTGAGCAAAAATCGTACCGACACAGAAATGCGGACCGACAACACGTGCGCTCTGGAACCGGAGCGCAAACGTTACCGGCCCGCACAAGATACGTTGGAGACGCGGGTTGCGCGAGAGAAAAGTTCTTGCTCGACGGCGTTACTTGACGGCAGTGATCGACTTCACCGTGATGGTGTCGCCGTTGAGCGTGCCGGTGACTTTCACGTTGGCTCCGGCGAACGCCTCTGGAGCCTTCTGGTCACTCAGCTGATACACTTTCCCCGCGGGATCGACGAGGACGAATTTGCTGCCGTCCTTGACGCATTTCAGCGTGCAATCCTTTGCGCTACCTTCCATCATGTGACTCGCGCCACACATGCTGTCGCTGATCGCGCCCGTGAATGTTTGCTGCTTTTGGGCGGCCATCGCCAGACCTGCTATCATCAAAATTGCGCTGCACAACAATCCTGCTTTTCTCATGACCACGCTCCTCGAAGATTGAAATGAAAACTAAAGCTCGCTAGTGAATAGATGCCGATGATGTCTGCCGCGACTCGAATTGCTTGCCACTTCCAACGCGCCGCTGGCAACCGAACGCTGGTTCGCAACAATAAAAGTACGCAGGAAGGCGCGCTTTCGGATTTACTGACGCCTTACCTCTTGGCTGCTCCCTTCAATTCGGCCGCGGCGGCGTCGAAGAATTGCTGAATGATTTTCTTTGACGCGACTTCGATCATGCGCTGGCCCACCGACGCAATGACGCCTCCAACCTGCGCCTCGCCTTCGTAATGCACTTCCGTGACGCCGCTCTTTTCGCGCAGCGAAAGCGTTCCTTCGCCCTTCATGAAGCCGGGCGCGCCGCGGCCGTCGACGCGCATTTTCAGCGACTCGGGCGGCTTTTTCTCGGCCAGTTCGACGGAGCCCTGGAATTTTCCGGAGAAGGCGGCGATGCCGAACTTCATAGCGACTTTGTAACGGTCAGGGCCGTCTGGCTCGAGACGTTCCGCGCCGGGAAGCAATTTCGCGAGACGTTGGGGATCGTTCAGCAGCTCCCAAACCTGCTGACGCGGTGCGGAAAGCGACGCAGTTCCCTGCACCTTCATTTGCTCTTGCCTTGCGCCGCGCCCTTGGACGGCTCGGATGCGCGTCCCGTGGCCTTTTCGAGAGCGCTGATGATCGCCCTGCGCGCGAAAACGGCGGCCATTTCGCGTCGATATTCGGCGGACGCGAAAATATCGCCGAGCGGGTCGACGCCTTGCGCGGCCTTGGCGCACGCGTCGGCGATCAGAGACTCGCTGGCAATTTTTCCGCGCAACGATTTCTCGACGGCGGTCGCGCGATAGGCTTTTGAGCCGACGCCGGTCATGCCGAGGGCGATGTCTTCGATTTGTCCTGCTTTGGTGGCGATGACGCGCGCGGCAGCGCCGACGATTGCGAATCCTGACGCGGGCTGGTGAAATTTCTTGTAGGCCATTCCTTCGCCCGCGCGTTTGATGGGGACGCGGACTTCCGTCAAAATTTCGCCGGGGCGGATTTGCGTGGTGAGCAGGTCAACGAAAAAGTCGGCGGCAGGAATGGTGCGTTTTCCGGAACTGGATTGCACGACCATTTCGGCGTCGAGCGCGAGAATGGCGGCGGGATAATCCGCGGCGGGATCCGAGTGAGCAACGCTGCCGCCGATGGTGCCGCGGTTGCGCACTTGCATGTCGCCGATTTCCGAGGCGGTCTCGGGAAGCAGCGGGCATTTAGCGCGCAGCAATTCCGAGGTGACGACTTGCGCGTGCGTCACCAGCGCGCCGATGGCGATTTTGTCGCGCTCCTCGCGGATGTAATCCATTCCGCGGATGCGTCCAATGTCGACGATATAGCGCGGCGAGGCGAGACGCAGCTTCATCATGGGCAGCAGGCTATGACCACCTGCAAGAATTTTTGCTTCGTCACCGTGGCGTCCGAGCGCGCGCAAAGCTTCGTCGAGAGTCTTCGGAGCTTGATATTCGAATTCGGATGGAATCATCGCGCCCTCCCGGGTTTCGTTTTTGCGCGTGGAGCGGGCTTCTGCAAAAGGCTCCAGATGCGTTCGCGTTTGATGGGCAAATCAACGTGCGTGATGCCGAGCGGGGCAAGCGCGTCGACGACCGCGTTGACGACACACGGCGTTGCGCCGATGGTGCCTGCTTCGCCAACGCCTTTCACGCCCATGGGATTGACAGGCGTGGGCGTGACGGTGCGCGAGGTTTCCATGCGCGGGATATCGGCAGCGTGCGGCAAAGCATAATCGGTGAGCTCTCCCGTGATGAGCTGGCCTTCGGCGTCGTAGACGGCCTCTTCGAAAAGCACTTGGCCGATGGCCTGGACGATGCCACCGTGGACCTGGCCATCGACGAGCAAAGGATTGATGACGTTGCCGCAATCGTCGACGGCGACGTACTTCTTGAGTTTGACGTCACCCGTATCGCGATCGATTTCGACAACGCAAATGTGCGTGCCAAACGGAAACGTGAAATTCGTGGGCTC
>DASRQP010000316.1:0-8163 GCA_035696585.1 Candidatus Acidiferrales bacterium
GATTTTTTTGAGCGGTAATCAGATGCACAGTCCCGCAAACACAACTAGCTCAAAACGCGCCACTTACACTTTCTTGATCGCAAATGAGTTTCGTTTTTGTGCGCTCGGCATTTTTCGCCCCTCCCGATTCTCATATTCCCGTTTCGGAGGCGTCCGTCCCTCTCGCTGCGCGGACAGAACTCCTCGGCTCTCAGCCGTCTCTCGAACAGCCTTTCGCCATTTGCCAGAGCTTTGCCCAAAGAGTAGAATCGGTCTCCCCGGTGCCCCTGATAGCTTCCCAGCGGAGATAGGAGAAACGCAGATCGTGAAAGGCGAAACACAAGATAATCCGTCGGTGGAGCTCGGCTTGGCGCGTTGGATGGCGCGCGCACGGAAAATCTGCAAGAAGGCAGGCAGGGAACCGAGCGCCGACAATATTCATGACTTGCGAACCGCGCTGCGCCGCTGCCTGTCCATCGAGAGTGCGCTGAGCGAATGCGATCCGCATCCCGACTGGAAAAAGGTGAAGCGCGCGGCCAAGAAGCTCCTGAAAAATCTGGGCGAGCTCCGCGACTCCCAAGTCCTGCTCGACTGGCTGGGAAAACTGGAAGTCGCGAAGGATGGATTGGGCGAGGCGCTCAAGATGTCGGTTGAGCAGGAGCAAAAGCATTTGAAGGCGGCAGCATCGAAAGCGCTCGGCGATTTCGATCAGCAAAAATGGAAAACATGGGAGGAGACGCTTGCTCCGCGTGCCGCTCTGATCGCGCCCGACAGCCCGGTGGCGCAGTACATCGCTCTGGAGAGATGGGAAGAAGGGCACCGCCGGCATCAGTTCGCGCTGCACAGTCAGTCCAGAATTGGATATCACCGGTTGCGAGTGGGCCTCAAGAATTTCCGCTACATCGTGGAGAATTTTCTTCCCAGCTTAAAGGCAGAGTGGGACAAAGGCCTGAAGCAGCTCCAGAATCTCCTGGGCGACGTGCATGATTTGGACGTGCTGTGGTCGAATGTGATTCGCGTGAGGCCCGAGAGCGACCGCGCAACCCTCGCAACTTGGAAAGCAGCCATCGAAGAGGAAAAAAAGCAGCGGCTCGCGCAATACCGGTCAAGCGCGGCGGGCAAGAATTCAGTATGGCAAGTGTGGCGAACTGCGTTACCTCAGAACGAGAAACTGGAAGAAGCCGCGGTGGCAAGGCTGGGCGCGTGGGCGTCTTTCCGAACGCCGGACTTCGCGCCCGTGCAGCGCATCGCAGCAAAGGCTGTGCAGTTGTACGACGTGCTGGCCGCGCGGGGATTTGCGGTTGGGCTGCCAACGGAACGCGCGCGCTGGATTGTGCAGGCGGCGGCGCTGATGCAAGACGTCGGCCTGAGCGAGGGCAGCAAAGGGCACCACAAGGAATCCTACCGGTTGATTCGCCAGCAGCCCGTGCCGATTGGATGGAAACAAGCGGAATTGCAATTGGCTGCGCTGGTGGCGCGGTACCACCGGAAAGCGCTGCCACAATTGAAGCACAAGGAATTCAGCAGGCTGCCCGCGGCGATGCAGCAAGCCACACTTTTCCTTGCGGGCATTCTGCGGCTGGCGAATTGTTTCGAGCAAGCGACGAAACCGATACGAAAACTCGATCTGGATGTGACGCTTGAGGGCCTGACGCTTCGCGCCTATGGCTACGATGGAGAAGAACCACTGCTGTCGAAACTGGCAAACGCCAAGCACTTGCTTGAAATCGCGTGCCGCAAGCCGATCGTTATTTTGCCGGGAGCGGCGGGCGCGGCAGTTCGTCCAGTGGAGCAGCTCAAGGCGAAGACTCATGCCGCATAAAGAATCGCTTTGGCGGTTCCGCTCTCTGTTCGCCGTGAATCTTGCGCGTTACTCGGCGAGAAATCTGAGGGCCCGTGGCGTATAAAGGGCGACGATCGCGCCGTGCGGCGGCGAAAAGGATTCCACTTCCAATGATGCCAAGCCCGCTTTCTTTAGCGAAGTAACCGCAGATCGGCTGCCGACCGCGTAAGCGATCACCTCGTCCAGGTTCGGCGCGTGTCCCACGCAGATTACTTCGTCGACCTTGATTGCCGCCAACTCCTTGAACAAATCCGCAGGTTTGGCTTCTGGCTTCAGCGCATCCGCATAACGCAGTTTCTTTACTGGATAACCCAACGCGTTGCACGCGATCTCCGCAGTTTGCACAGCACGCAGAAGAGGGCTCGTCAAAATAATGCCGGGCTTAATTCCGAGCGCGTGCAGCCCGCGAGCGGCGGTTTCGGTTTTAGCGATTCCTTTGGGCGTGAGGAAACGATCTGCGTCTGGAGGTGAAGCAGAATCTTCGCGATCAATCGCGATGCCGTGGCGGAAGAGATGAACTATCATGTGCGATTCCTTTTTTCTACTTTCTGCTGAACTAGTTATTTAGGTTCAATCGAATTTTGCTGCCGTAAAATAATTATGACTGCCGAATACAAAAAGATTCCGTTTCTTATGTGAAGTCACGCAGCGCGATGCGTTCGTACCTGCGTTCTTTGAAGGCCGGACGCGGTTCGCGCAGTGCGGGCACGGCCAAAACGGATTTTCTTTCCAAACACCTCCTCGAATAATTTCGCGGCGCGCTGATAGTCGCGAATGGGCAGCGGTCTGGAGTCGCTCGCATGCAGGCGAAGAAGAATGCCCTTCTTGCCTTTGATTACGTCCACATTCTGGATCGCGCGGCGGCGTTCTTTATCGAGAGCGATCGCAATGCGAAGTATGGAAGTGAGTGCGCGGACTTGCGCACGACGACGCGGGCCAAGCGACGAATAAAGCTTGTGCTGCGGTTCTGGGTTCGCCTTGCCGTGATAGCGGATCAAACAAGCAACGAGGAGGCGGTCCGCCTCCGCGAGCCCGGGAATGTGCGCGTGACGAACGATATACTCGCCGTGCTTATGATGCGAGCTGGAATCGATAGCGTAGCCCACATCGTGCAATATGGTCGCGAGTTCGAGGGGCAACCGGAGCTCGTACGGAAGACGGTGAACGGGAGCGAGCTGATCAAAAAGATAACCAGCGAGGCGGCGCACCTGTTCCGCGTGCGACGGCTCATAATGAAAACGCGCGGCGACGCGGCGCGCCTCGCGGAGCAGCGGCTGAAAACGGGCGGCGTATGCGCTGACGACCGCTCCGGAAAACTGCGAGGACGCAAGGTCCCACAGGATTCCCTCTTTGACGCCAACTCCGGGCACCAAGAGGGACCGCAGATGAAGCCATTGCGCGAGCGAGGCGAAAACTACGGCAGCGACGCCGATGACCTCGGCGCGATCACGGCGGAGGTGAAGCACGTCCATGCGCTCGGCGACATCGAGCCCCAAAATTCCCCATAGGCGCTCGCGAAGCAGGCGGAGATTGATTGTCGCGATTCCAGCGATGCGCGGACCAGGAGCGATCCTGGCCAGTGCCTCGGCATTCCCTCCCGACGCGACGGCGATTGCGCCGGAGAGGTTAGGCGGAGCGGGCCAAACACTTCGGAACAAAGAAAACACGCGATGCTGTACGCGCTCGAATTCGTCTTCGCTGAGGGCGCCGTAAATTCCCAGAGTTTCCATCAGCCGAACGCTGCCCAACGGCAAAGCGAAAATTTTCTCCGGCGTGCGCTTGCGAAGCAGACTGATTTCAAGGCTGCCGCCGCCAAGATCAACAATGAGCCGTGGAATCAATTTGTGGCTCAACGCACCGAGAATCGCGGAGCGCACGAGACGCGCTTCCTCGGACGAATCGATCACTTCGAGCTCGATACCGGTTGCGCGGCGAATGCGGCGAATCAAATCGTCGCGATTGCGCGCTTCGCGGGCGGCGCTGGTGGCCACGGCGCGGCAATGCTGCACGCCATAGCGGTCCAGCAATTGTTTGAAGCGACGAAAAGCGTGCACCGCGTTGTCGATGGTCAAACGGCTGAAGCGGCGTTTCGTGAATGCGCGATGGCCCAGCCTAACCGCCGCACGCTCGACATCGAGAATCTGAATTTCAGCGGAAGATTTCGCTTCGGCGATGACGAGCCGAATGGCGTTGGAACCCGCATCGATGGCTGCGATTCGGACGGGGGCGGCCAAGGTTATTGCCAGAGATGGACGAGGGCGTGCGAGGGCCGGTAACGGATATTCCGGATGCCCAAGTAGGATGCGATTCGTTTACGCAGGTCCGCGTTGACCGTGCGAATCGGATTCTCGCCATTCAAGGCGGCGAACCCATGATGCTTGGCGAGGTTGACGAATTCCTTGCGAAGCATCGTCTGATAGAGAATGAAAGAATCGTAAAGGTCGTCGGAAAGATGAAGGTCGCGGCCCGCTTCCCAAAAACTGATGGCGGGCGATTTCTGGAACTCGCGCTCGAAAGCGATTTGCGGGCGGACATTCAGGAAGAAGGTGAGGTCCGGAGGCAGCGCCAGTTCGTAGATGCGGTGGAGATATTCGTGATCGAGACCGCGGACCACGGCGCGCGCGATCAACGTGTAGTAATAACGGTCTGCGAGGACAATCATGCCCGAGCGCAGCGCGGGGAGAATGCGATTTTCGAGCTGGTCGAAAAAATCGGTAGCGTACATGAGCGCAAGCGTGTAGCGGGTGACGGAATTTCTGGCGAGAAGGCTGTCGATATCTTTCGCGATCAGAAACGAACGGCGAAGGCCCATCGTCTGGACGGCGAAACCCTGCGACTCAAGCCATTCGGTGAGCAGCGCAATCTGCGTGGAACGGCCAGAACCGTCCGTACCTTCGAGAACAATCAGGTGGCCGCTGAGTTCGCTGCGATTCTTCGTGGGCAAGCCAGCGGAAGGGCGTAGCGGCACACTTTCGCCAAACCATGTTTGCATGCCGGAGGCCGCAGTAGTGACAAACTCCTGCATCACGTCCGGATTGCCATCGGGTTTTACGGGGTCCGTCATAAATTCTTGTAGCGCTTCAATTCAATTTGCCCGGCTACGACGTCGCGCATTTTCTGCTGCAACTGGTGCACGGGCAGGGTACCGTCCATCAGAACAAAATTGTCCGTGGGGAGCATCTGGTCGTAACGCGCGAGAGTGAGGCCTTGAAATTTTGCAAAGCTCTCAATGGGGTCGAGTGAGAGGCCCAAATCCATTCCGGCTTCATAATACTTAATTCGCGGCCGGCCGCTGAGGATGCGGCGAATGGCAATTTCCAGCGGAGCGCGAAAATAGAACGCGACATCGGGAACGACGGCGAATCGATAAAGATTTCTGAGCCACTCGATGGGACAGCCGCGAGCGCCGTCGCGCGCGAAGGCGGTGTAAATGTAGCGATCGGCGAGAACCAGATGGCCGCTGCGGAGCAAAGGGAGGATTTGACGTTCATAGCGGTCGGCAAAATCGGCCGCGTGAATGAGCGAGAACGTCATGGGCGTCAGGAGGCGGCGCTTCTTGCCGCGGCGAGTTGCTGATTTCACCAGTGGCGAGGAATTCCACTCGGTGAAATAGGTGCGGTAGCCGCCGACCTCCAGCCAGCGTTTGAGGAGGTGAAGCTGCGTGCTCTTCCCGGAACCATCAATGCCTTCCACAACGACCAAGGCGCCCGAATATGGGCGCGCCGGCGGCTTGAGGCGCTTTTCCTCTGGGCGCGCGACTGATTCAAGAGTGGTGCTTGGCGTTGCCATTTGTGAGGACAAACTCTACTAGTGTGGGCGACTTGTGTAAATACTGGATGACCGCTCCATTAAAAGTATATCAAGTTTAGGCGAAATTTCTTGCGTACGAAATATAAGCGACTTATGCGCGGCGGGATGGCTGCGATTTTATCGCTGTGGAGCGCTTATTGCCGGCCAGCGACTTGCTCGGTTGTGTCGTAAAGCGGCTGTGCCGGATGCGTCTGAGCCGGCTCGTTGGAGACGCTGATCGCCAAGATGCGAATTTTGTCATTGTCCGGCAGGGTGATGGTCCTGGCGCCCGGCGGTAAATCAAGCACGTAGGCGAACAAGTAAGAATAGCCATACGGGACGTTGGCGCCGTCGGGCGTGTGGTGATGCGAGGCAAACCAGGCAATCGGCGCGCGCTTGATAAAACCAGGAGTCACGCTCGCGAAATGCGGCAGCGTTTCCGGATTCTTCTGCAAATCCGCGATCCGTCGTCGAATTCGTTGCGCGCGCTCGCTGGTGTCGCTCGCATCAGGCTCTGGCGGAATTGGCCTTGGCTCCATCGTGAACGAGCGGTCATACCACTGGCCAACGTAGCCGCCCCAATTCTGGATGGTGAGATCGGCGCCCTGATCGCCGAGTTTGAATGTTGCCTGCTGGTCGCCGTCGGCGGACGCGGCGAGGAAGTAGACGCGATTGAATTTTCCGGCGGGCAGTTGAATCGTTTGACCGCGCGCGATGACTGCGTCCGGCTTTCCTGTAGCTGCCGGAGCGAGCTTGAAGTGAATGCCAGAGTACGCGATTTCCGATGGCAACAACTCGGCGGGCAGAGCGTTGCCAGCGGTATCAAAGCCACCGACGGATTTTGTGCCGTCGTTGCTGGCAGCAGCGAGGTCGTAGTGGAGCGGAATCGCCTCCGAGTGCGGAGGAATTGACTGAACGTGTGACGGCGCCAACTTCACTTCGTAGCTTTTGATTTCGTACGGAGCGAACTCTGCGAGCAAATCGCCTTTGGCGATCGAGGCCGGGCCGACGGGCAATTCCTGTCCGTTGATTTCGTGCGCAGCAATCACCGGAGCGGCAAACGAAATGCGAATATCACGCTGAGGCTTGCCGTTCATTTCAACCAGGCGCACAACTTCGTCGTTGCTGTCTTCCGCTTTTTTGAAGGCCATTACGCGAACACCATTGTCGCTGACTTTCAGCAAGGACAAAGTCTTGCCGAGGGCTCCGCGATGATTCGTGGTCTCAAAGGCAATGAGTGGAGCATCGAGCCGATAGGCTTGCCACGCGGTGCCGCCATCGCGCCAGCCACCGGCATGGCTCGAAAGGCCGTAGACAAATTCGTGGTGGCCAAAATCTTGCGAACCCTGATCGCGATAGGACTGTCCGGCTGCGCTGACTCCGGGCGTGTAAAGAAGCGTGAGGCGCAACGTATTGTCGTTGGGCCTGTCAGAGCCGGTCTTCGCGCCGGAAAGAATTGTGACGCCGAAGCCACCGCTTTGATCAGTGAGATCGAACCAGCGATGCGAGGGCATCTCGAACATTTTCTCGTTGTCGGTGGGGCGCTCAAGAGTGCCGGCTCCCCAATTGTAGGTTGCAGTTTGATTCGAAGCGGTAAGCGGAAATGTGGCTTTGAGAGCGGCTTCGCGCGTTTTCCAGTCAATCGAATTGGCGAACTCAACGCGATTGCCCGCGTCACCTGCAGAGAGACGAATTGTTTGCACGAATTTCGAGCCTTCGGCTTCACGTTCGATTTGCAGCGCTACACGCACTGGACCATGTTCCGCGATTGTGATTTTCGCAGGGCCGCCTGCGTAGCTGCGTGGCGGCTTGCTTTGATCCGACCAATCCATGTTCCAAGCGGGCCATTGCGAGGGCTTTTCGGTTTGGAAAGCTAAACGCGCGGGGGCGGAAAGAAGTTCGCGATTGAGCTTCTTGTCGAAGATGCTCGAAACGTCGCCGTCGTGATTGAGCTGGATGCGATAGCGGGCGTTTTCGAGCGAGGAATCGGTGACTTTCAGGTCTGAAGACAAATGCGACGCTGCATCCGCCACCGACGATTTCGGAGATTCCGTCCTGTAGACAACGGGCAGCACGTAGGAGGGTCGCATGTGATAAACAGCAAATCCAACCGAAGGCACGTCCGCGAAAAACAAAACTTTAACCGCTCCGTTATTCGAATCGCCCGTCGTTTCATCGATCTGCGACGGCACTTCCTTTCCATCTGGCCCGGTCACATTAAAGCCGCTCGGCGCGCCATGACTGAAAGGAAGAGTCACCTGCACTACATCCTCTCTCTGGATTGATAGCGGATTGAACACGACAATGGCCGCGCCTTTTCCTTGCGTGTCCAATTGCGAGGCAATCGATTCGGTGGCGCTGGAGAGCACACCGGCGAATTGATTCATCGCGATGACGTCGTCGTTCCAGGAATATTCGTATGACTTGGGCGTCGCGGTGCCGGCCATGATGTCGTGGAACTGGCCGCCCAGCACGAGACGCCACGCGTGATTCAGACGCTCGAGCGGATACGGACGTCCGCCGAGCCATGCGGCTGCGGCAGAGGCTTCCTC
>DASRQP010000317.1:0-5941 GCA_035696585.1 Candidatus Acidiferrales bacterium
GAAGGTGAGCCCGGCCGCTCGGCGGAAGGAATCTATGACCGGATGAGCGGCGTCGGCGCGCATGAAATCCTGGTGGACACTCCGAACCACGGGCACTGGATGTCCGACGAGCCTACCGAAAATGTCGCGATGGTGCTCGAAGGCTACGCGCGCCGCATCGCCGACTTGAAAGGCGATCCGCGGTTTAAGTACGTCACGGTTTTCAAGAATCGCGGCGCGAATTCCGGCGAGGAATGGACGCACTCGCATTCGCAGATTGCAGCGACCACGTTTGTTCCGCGGCGCGTGCTATACGAATTGCGCGCGGCCCGCGATTGGTTCCGCGAACGAGACCGCTGCGTTTTTTGCGATATTCTCCGCCAAGAAGAAAAGCAACAAAAACGCGTCGTGGATTCGCAAGGCGATTACCTTGCGTTCTGCCCGTACGCTTCGCGCGTGCCCTTTGAAACATGGATTATGCCGCGCCGGCATGCGCATCTGTTCGAGGCGCCCGGCGTTGAGGATTTTCGCGCGCTCGGGACGCTGCTGGCCCGCGTGATCCGGCGTTTGCGCTCGGTCGCGCACGGATATCACTTGGTGGTCCACACCGCGCCAAATTCCTTGCAAACGAAAGGCGAGTTGAACGACTACTGGAAAAGCATCGGGGAAGACTATCACTGGCACATCGAAATTCTCCCCGTCGTACCGACCGGCGAAAAGTCCTACGTCATCAAGGAAGTATATTTCAACGCTTTGCTGCCCGAGCAGGCCGCCGAATTGCTCCGCCAGGTCGATCCCGGCCTATGATGTTGCGCGCGCACGATGCGGCTCAACGCGGCGGAATTATTGCGAAGCTTCTCGTCCTCCTTATCGTGGTGCTTCTTTGCTTTGTGATTTATGTGGTGCGTGCCCCGTTGCTCCGGGTGGCCGGCAACTTCTGGATTACGCCCCAGCCTCCGGCCGCTTGCGACGTAATCGTGATTCTGAGCGACGACGACTTCACGTCTGATCGCGCGTCGCGCGCCGCCGAGCTCTACCACGCAGGATGGGCGCCGACGATCTTCGCGAGCGGCCGCCGGCTGCGTCCTTACGCCAGTATTGCGGAGCTGATGCAGAAGGACCTGGAAGCGCGTGGAGTTCCGGCAAAGGCCATTGTTGCTTATCCGCATGACGCGGTGGATACGCTGATTGAGTTGACAGACGTCCGTGGTCTTGTGCAGCAGCATGGCTGGAAGCGCGTGATGATTGTCACATCGAACTTCCACACGCGGCGCACGCGCTATCTGTGCAGGCATATTTTTCCGGCGGACATCAAAGTGCTGGTCGAGTCCGCGCCCGACGTCAATTACGATCCGGATTCCTGGTGGCGCACTCGCGGCGGTCTGAAAATTTTCTTTCACGAGGCTGTCGGAATGGTCGTGTCAGAGTGGGAAGTGCACCATCAGAAGCCAAACTCGGCGGAAGTGTTGCTGTTCCCGTCAATTCCCCCCATTGTCTTTAAGTGAACGCTTTTGTTTCTCCCATTGGTTTACACAGGCATAGCTCTGTACTATAGTGCCTGAACCGCAAAGATTGCCTGTACCCTGTTCGCAGGCTTTCTACACATCTCACCGCACTGGAGGTTTCCATGTGGCGGAAACAATCTGAAGGAAAGCCATCCTCATCCGCGACGCCCGCAGCGCCGTCGGCATTTGCGCCGCCGTCATACGCGCCCCCGGAAAAATCCGCGGGAGCGTCGCCATCTCCATTCAAGTCTGCGCCAGCCGCGCCGCCTGCTCCTGTGCCGTCGCCGGAAGCGGCAATGTTGACGCAGGGGATTCGCATTCGCGGTGAATTGACAGGGAAGGCCGACCTTTTTATCGACGGAGACGTGGAAGGCAGCGTCCGGCTCGGCGATTCGCGGCTGACGATAGGCCCGAGCGGCCATGTGAAAGCAGACATTGAAGCACGCGAAATCTACATTCGCGGGACCGTCCAGGGCAATCTTCGCGGGCGGGAGCGCATCACACTGGGGAATTCGTGCCACGTGAAGGGCGATCTGGAATCCCCTCGCATCGCCATCGAAGACGGCGCGCAATTCAAAGGTCGCGTGGAAATGGGGCCGGCCGCCGACGCGCGCGAGCGCCAAGTCAAGCGCAGCGCGCCTGCAATCACGCCGTCTGTGACACCTTCTTCCCCTTCTTCAACTGATCCTACGTCCACTCCCGTGCCTATCGAGGCTAGCGCTAAAAAATGAACTGGATGGGGGGAAAGTCGCGTTTGGGGGCCGTGGCGGCGCCGGTGGCGTCCAAGATTCGCGGGACTGCGTCCGCGGTTGCGCCTCCGACCTCAGTAACGAAGGCCAATCACAAACCGGAAAATTTCCGCCTTTCGAATGGCCTCAAGGATTTCCTCTGGCTCATCAGCGACGTTGAAAACGGCCGCCTCCTCGATCTGGGCCAAGTCTCGCAAGCAACGCTTAATTTTTTCATCGAGCGCGGTTTTCGCGTCACCACCGACGACATGCTCCGCTCATGGAAGGAATTCCGCGGCACGGTGGAAGAAAAGCAGCGCAACGCGCCGCCCAGCGATTTCAACGAACCGCTTTCGCCCGAAGAAATTGCCCAGCACTTCCTGGAGAACTCACTCCAGTATGCGGACGATCAATTCAATGCCGTGCTCGTGTGGGATATTTTTGACCGTCTCGACGCGGAATTGCTCTCCCGCGTCGCCAGCCGCCTTTACGAAATCGTGCATCCGGGAGGCGCGGTTCTCGCGCTTTTCCACAGCAAGACTCCCGACCGCACCTATCGGTATCGCATCGTTGATAATCAAACCATCGAAATCGTGCCCATCGGCCCGGCGGGCCACCACATGCGAGTCTTTCAGAATCGAGAAATCCTGAACCTTTTCAGCCGTTTCCGCTCCGCAAAAACTTTTGTCGGCCGCGACCAGCTCCGCGAAGGTCTTTTCATTAAGTAGTCGCGTTGACAATCGTCCCGCGTAACCCCATTTCTCACATAATCTTGGCCTGTGGATTTCTCGTCATTTTCGCTCTTGCCATGCGCATTGCACCGGAGTATTACGGGAATTGTACTTGGAAAAACGACGGAGGTTAGATGACTCCACCGGACAACCAAGCGTCCTGAAAATATTCACACCGCTCTTGCGGTGCGGCACCCCACGACGCCCAAGTGATTCGCGATTGACGCCGCGTGGGCCTCAGGAAACGGCAAAGCGGGAGGCTGCAAGGCTTCCCGCTTCGTCTGTCACGACGCATGATTCCTGATTCTTCATCTCTGCGTGGATTTGGTCTGCCCTTCGGCTGGCGATGAGCCTTTTCCGGCGTGCACACGCAACGCCTGAATAATGCCGGGCAGGATCGAAAGAAAAATCACTCCCGCGATCACCCAATGAATCTGCTTCTCGACGTTCGGGATTTTCTTGCCCAGCGTGAAGCCGATCATCACCATACTGCCCACCCAAAGGATGCCGCCACAAATGTCGTACGTCAGGTATCGCGAATAGCGCATCCGCGCAGCCCCTGCCACGGGAGGGCAGAAGGTCCGGATCACGGGAATGAAGCGCGCGAGGATGATGGTCTTGCCGCCGTGCTTGTCGTAAAACGCCTTCGCGCGTTCCAGGTGCTTCTTCTTGAAGAACCGCGAATCTTCTCGCCGGTAGAGGTTTACGCCAGCTCTCCTCCCAATAAAATACCCGAGCTGGTCGCCGGCAATCGCGCAGAGCGGAACGGGCAGCAACAGCCACGCAAGTCCCAGCTGGCCCGTTGCCGCAAACACGCCCGCCGTGACCAGCAGGGAATCGCCCGGCAGAAAAAAGCCCAGAAACAATCCTGTCTCGACAAAGACAATCACGCACACCAGCAGCGTTCCGCCCCATTGAATCAACCCTTGAACGTTATAAAGTTGGTGGATTAAGTCCCGCCAGGGTACCGCCATCGCGCTAGTTGTCCTTCCCGTATCCTATTGGTTTATCGAAGCTTCGCAAATCCAACATAGCAGAAAACAGGGCTTCTCGCCGAGGCCTTGGGCTGGTTCGTATCGGTATAGTACTTTGCTCCCAGCGGTTCGACTCCCCCGTACCATTTGCCGGAACAGCTCTGCGCTCCACAATGTCCGTGTCGGGTACAAAACCTAATCTGGAGGGGCGAGCACATGGAAGGTGGCTACGCGGTCTGGATAGGGCAGCCGGTCATTCTTCGAGTGGTTGCAGGCAACCTGCGCGTTCCGTTGCGCGGACGCTTGGTCAGCGAAACGAACGACGTGTTGCGGCTGCGGATTGCCGACAACTGGGACGTTGATGTTTTCAAATCCATGGTGGTTGCCGTGGAGCACGATGCTCCCTTCACAGTAGTTCACTAGCTCGGAAGGAAATTGGAAACAACCATGACGACTGCGTTGAACAACAGGGCCAGCGAAGTAACGGCGGTCCAGATACCGACTGGGTGGGTTGCCGAGAACGTTCACCCGTGGCTCTGGGCCGCGCAAGGCACCGTGGCCGTTTTAACGTACCGTGAAGCCTTGCGACTGCTAATCCTGGCGAGGCAGCTGGGCTGGTAGACGGCCCGCAACGCGCAATTCAAATTTCTAGCTCCCTCATCCCCACCCGGGCTCGTTCCCCAGCGAGTCCGGTTTTTTTCTCCGCTATCTGTCCAGGCTATTCTGCGAGGAACAAACTCTGCGCGAAAGGCCACTCCGAATCCACCCATTGCGCATCGCAACGGAAGCCTGCGCGTTCGCCCATGCTTGCCGCTTCGTCGCACCGATATTTGTGTGAACTTTCGGTCCAGATTGTTTCGTTCTCGCTGAAATCGACATTAAGTTCAGCGCCGCCTATGTGAACTGTCTGCTTTCGAGTGGAGCGCAAATGCATCTCGATTCGCCGTTCGTTTTCGCTCCACCGAGCTTCGTGTCTGAAGTGATTCAAATCAAAATCCGCTCCCAACTCCCGATTGATGCGCGCCAGCAGGTTGAGGTTGAATGCCGCGGTCACGCCTGCCGGATCATCGTAAGCAAGCAATAACTGGCTGACAGACTTCTCCAAATCGGTTGACAAGAGCAGCGCATCCCCGGGATGCAAAATGTTACGCACTTCGCGCAGGAATTTTTCTCCGGCGGGCCGGTCGAAATTCCCAATCGTGCTTCCCAGGAAAAGCACCAGCAGTCGCTCGCCCGCATTGCGCCGCGACGCCACATCGAGCAATCCATCCAAATACGCGCGCTCGAATCCCACCACGCTGACGGAATCGATTCGGCCCAGTTCCTGCCAACAGCGCGAAAGGGCCGTGCGCGAAATGTCTATCGGATAATAAGTCACGGGCTGGCGTCGCGAAAGCGCTTCCAATATCCAGCGCGTTTTCGTGCCGCTGCCACTTCCCAGTTCGGCCACCGCAACCGGTGAAGGCAGGCGGTCAATCATTTCGTCCGCGTACCGCTTCATCAAACGCGCACCGGCGCGCGACAGCCCGTATTCCGGCAGCAGGCAGATTACTTCAAACAGCGCCGAGCCTACCTCGTCATACAAATATTTCGACGGCAATTCTTTCTGCTCCGCTTTGCTCAGCCCATCGCGAACGTCCGCGGCTAAATCTCCCGCGGGCGTTCCGGAAACATCATGCGTGTACATGCGCATTGCTGTTGCCATGGATTATTCCTCCACTGTACGGAACTTTGCGTAAACGTAGGGATAATGCGGCTGGAACCAGTTGCGGAACGAGCGTCGCAACATGCAAGCGGCGGTGCGTTGCGACCCGCCCTTCATCACAAAATGCCTTCCATCGAAAAAGTTCGCCGAGTATCCGGGATAAAAAGGAAACGGTTTGAAGCCGGGGAAACGCGCGAACGGTGTTGACGTCCATTCCCATCCGTTGCCGAGCAGATCATGCACGCCGAAGGCGCTTTGCCCGCTCGGATGCGCATTCACAGGCGTCGGATCCCACGCCGCAAAATCGAAATTGCCGCGC
>DASRQP010000318.1:0-4585 GCA_035696585.1 Candidatus Acidiferrales bacterium
TCTGCTCGAAAGCTCGCCAACAAAATTACAAAAGCGGCCACACGAGGAGTCCCAGTGAAAATCGAAGTTCTCTACTTTCCGGGGTGTCCGAACTTCTCGCTGGCCATTGCGCGCGTTCAAGAAGCGCTTGCCGTGGCAAACATCCAAGCGGAAATTCGAGAAGTCGTTGTGCGGGATAATTCGGATGCCCTTCGGCTGGAATTCCCCGGCTCACCCACGATCCGCGTGAATGGCCGCGACGTCGACCCATCCGCGTCTGGAGAGCAGAATGTCGGTTTGCAGTGCCGATTGTATTCGGGGACGCAAAATCCCGGCGCGCCGGATCGAGAATTCATCGTTCGCGCACTCCGCGAAGCGGTTCGCGAGGAAACAAATTGAGCGACCGCGCAAAATGGGCGGCTCCGATTGCCGCGATGATAGCGGCGCTGGCCACGCTGGGCTGCTGCCTGCCGCTCGGCTTCCTGGCCGCGCTCGGAACCGCCGGCGCCGGATTGTTTTTCGCCAAGTACCGGATCTGGTTTCTCGCCCTCTCGCCTGTTTTTCTGGCTTTCGGCTTTTGGCAGCACCATCGCACGAAAAGTTGTAATCTCCGCGCGGGCCGTGTCAACGCCATACTGCTTTGGATTGCGACCCTCGTCGTGTTGGCTGTCTTCCTGTTCCCGCAGTGGATCGCATCCCTCGCCGCTGGACGCACGCCATGAAGCGAAGCCGATTGTTTCTGATTGTGCTTTTCGTCGTGCTCGCGGCTGGATTTTGGTATTCATTTGCTCCTTCGCATACTCCCGCGCCGCAGCCTGCGATCACGAAACTGACGCAACAAAACTTCGGCCAGTTCAAGAGCGCCTTCAATCACGACCCGGCAAGCGTCCGCCTGGTTCTTCTTCTCTCCCCTACTTGACCCATCTGCCTGCGGGGGTCCTCCGCAGTGGAACAGATTCTCCAACGAAATCAGAATCCCGGTATTCGGGTTCTCGTTGTGTGGGAGCCGATCCTGCCGACTGATTGGCGCAGCCCGACTAGCGCAACGCTCGCGCGGATTGCCGATCCAAGGGCCGAGCAGTTTTGGGATCCGCATCACTTAGTTTCGCGGGAGCTGAAGAATGACCTTGTGGCGGACGGCGTGCCTGTTGACGGACATACGAGCGGCGGCTCGCTTTGGGATCTCGCGATCCTCTATCCGCACGGCACGCCATGGACGACGGCACTTCCCGCCCCTTCATTTTTCGGCGGCGCCGTCGTCACCGTTGCTTCGCCGCTTGAGACAAAACTTCGCGCCCTTGCCGCGTCGCCATGATGCCACTGACGATTCTCGCCTCGGTTTACTGTCCTTCCGCACGCGGCTTGATGAGGTCGTCGAGATAATCGGGTTTGCTCTCGACGCGTACCAGATGCGGATAGCGCTCGCCGCCGTGGTAGTCGACGGGTACCGTCTTGTAGTAATCCTCATCGATGACCAGAAGCTTGATCGGCTCGGAATTGTCTTTGCCGGCTTTGATCGCGTCATCCAGCACGTCCCGCGTGAACACACGTCCATTCACGCCCGCGATTTTCATTCCAGCGGTGATTCCTGCTTTGAAGGCAGGGCCGCCAACAATCGAATCGCCGACGGTTCCGTCTCCTTCGAGCTGCAGGCCGAGCGAAAATGCATCGCCCGGATTTCCGCCGCGCAGACCGGGATCGGGTGGCTTACTGCTGAACTCGACCTTCCATCCGCCGTTTTCAATTCCGCCTGTTGGTGATTCGGGTGAAAGAGAAGTGAGGCGTTCGTGCAGGAATTTCGCCCAGTCGTATGGCGCAATTTGATTGAGTGCTTCGACGACTTGATCGAACGTGTACGTTTTTAGTTCCGGGCCGTTGTTTGCGCCTCCGTGAAAGAGATGGCAGAAATCGTCGATGGATCTCGCGCCGTTGCTCTGCTGGTGGATGATTGTCGCCACTTCCAGCCACACGAGATCGCCTTCGGGATAATAGTCCGAGCCGCGCTTCCAGTTCCCCCAACCTCTTCCGCCGCGTATTCCGGGTATTCCTGTTGCGGTGTCCTGCAGATCGCGCCAGGTTCGCCCGGGAGTTCCCGGCCCCAGGTCCGCCGCGATGCTCGCCAAATATTCGTGATATTGCTCCGGCGTCCACAGGCCGCTGCGCGCGGCGAGCAGCGGGCCAAGGTAATCGGTCAGCCCTTCGTAAACCCATAGCAAGTCGTCCTGCATTGGCGTTTCATACTCAGGCGTGGCGAGATCCGCGGGACGGCGGAATTTGCCGTTCCACGAATGCATGAATTCGTGCGAGAGCAAACCGCCGAGCGACATCTCCGCGTTCGGACCAATCAAAGTACGCTCGGGCAAGCGGCTGTCGTTGCACTCGTGATGCTCCAGTCCAAAATGCGCGACGTGATCGCTGAGCGTCAGAAGAAAATGGTAATCGCGATAATGGCGGGCGCCGAAAAGTTTTCCCGACTCGGCGACGAGGTTCGTCATTTTCTGCCGCGCATCGGGACTGATGTTGAGCGCGGCTTCGCTGTCGGCGACCAGATCAAGTTCGTGATGAATTGGCTCGCCGGGCGGAGTGATGTCAATCGCGCGATAATATTCGCCGGCAATCACGGGCGAATCGACCAGGCGATCCAGCGCGACGGGTTTGAATGTGACTTCATCTCCCGCCGCGTGTTCGACGGGCAGCGGCGTGCCGAACTTCCAGCCGTTCGGCACTTTCAACCGTGCGTCGTACATGATTTTGTCCGCGGGCTCGCCCGCCGGATAAAGCACATTTTGGTTCCAGCTGACGACCACGAGTTTAGCCGTCGAAGACGCCGCACCTGACGCAAATCCGCCGGCTTGCGGTTCGATGTAGTCAAAGTCGACATCGAGATGCGCCGCGCCTTCGGGAACATCCACGTGAAACGTGAACACGTCGAGTTTATCGCGCTCCCACGGAATCGTTTTGCCGTTCGCGGAGAATTTCAGTCCCGTGACGTTGGAGACTGGCCCATCGGGGCCGTGCTCACCGGGAATCCACTTAGGATAATAGAGCGTCAGCGGCCCGGAGTGGACGGGCATGACCATGTGCGTTTTCACAATGCCGAGCGGCACTTGCGTGGCGTCCACAGCCAGTTGAATTGTTCCGGACTGCGCCAGCAGCGCCGGCGCGGCCAGCAGAAAAATCACAACAAACATTGATGCAAAACGATAATGCAATCGAGCCATTCGTAGCCTCCCTATTTCGATCAAATAAAATTTCGAGGATGATTCAACAAAGCGAATCGTTCGAGGATTTGTCTTCATCTTCGACGAAAATTCCAGCGCAACAGACAGCCTTAAAATCCCGCGCGCATCATAACTCGAAATCACGCCAATGGCGCGCGACAAAAATAATTTCCCTTACGACTTCAAGCGTTGTTCGAGCCGCGCCTTTACGGCGGGCCATTCGCTGTCCACGATGCTGAAGTAGACCGTGTGGCGGATGCGGCCGCTCGCCGTGATCATGTGATTACGAAAAATCCCTTCCTGGCTAGCGCCAATGCGCAAGATTGCGGCGCGCGATTTCTCGTTGAGTGAATCGGTTTTCAGTTCGACGCGAATGCAGCCCAGGGTTTCAAAAGCGTGCCGCAACAACAAATATTTCGCTTCGGTATTCACCGCCGTGCGCTGCCACGGCTTTGCGACCCACGTCCAACCGATTTCGACGCGCCGGTGGGTGCGCTCGATATTCGCGTAACGCGTGGTACCAATCGTTTTGCCTGAGGCGCGTTCAATGATCGTAAACGGCAGCGAAATTCCCCGCGCCTGCTCGGCGAGCGCCGCGTCGATGTAGGCGGACATTTCTTCGGGAGTGCGGACGGGCACGGGAATCCAGCGCCATAAATCTTCATCGAGGCCGATCTCGGCGAGCGCGGCGTGATGCGCACACAACAGCGGTTCGAGCTGGATGTGTTTGCCCTCGAGCGTGACGGGCGTGACGATCATTTCGCTGGAAATTGTTTCTGCCATGTTTGCAAATTCGACGCGACTTGTGCTTGTTTGACCTGTTTGACAAAACGCCACTTTTGTACCGATTAGAAATGAGTGCTTCCCTTTGTTTTGTGTAAGTTACGAGCAATTCTAATAATTTGGTGCACCGATTAGAAATGCGAGAACTCGCCCGAAAACTGTGGCTCCTCGGTGCGCGAATTATTGCTCGATCATTGCTTGTATACGACTCCGCCTTTCATCACGAAGGAGACTTTTTGCGTGACGCTGATGTCGTTGAGAGGATTGCCTGGGACGGCGACGATATCCGCGACATATCCCGGTTTCAATTCGCCGATCTTTCCTTGCCACATCAGCACCTTTGCGCCTTCGAGCATGTCGGATTGGAGCGCCTTCAACGGCGACATGCCGTACTGCACCATGAGCACGAGTTCGCGCGCCTGCGTGCCATGCGGGAACGGACCTACGTCCGAACCGACCGCAAAGGGTATACCGGCGGCCATCTGCTTCTTGAATTCCGCGATTTTATAGTCGAGCATCGCGTGTTCGCTTTTTGCGGCTGCGGGATTCTCCGCGTGGTCGGCGAAATATTCGAAGATGGCGAACGTGGGAACGGCCGGAAT
>DASRQP010000319.1:0-9644 GCA_035696585.1 Candidatus Acidiferrales bacterium
AACGCTCCCGGCTGGCGAATCGATCCGCCCGTGTCTGTCCCAAGCGCCGCCACGGCCAATCCCGCCGCGACCGCCGCAGCCGAACCGCCGCTCGAACCTCCGGGCACTCGATCTGTTGCGATTGGATTCCGCACCGGACCGTAAGCGGAGTTTTCGTTTGAGCTGCCCATCGCGAATTCGTCGCAGTTCGTTTTTCCTAAGATAACCGCGCCCGCCGATTCGAGTTTTTCGACCGCGGTCGCGTCATACGGAGGGACGTAATTTTCCAGGATCCGCGATCCGCACGTGGTGCGGATGCCGCGCGTGCTGATCACGTCCTTGATCGCCACGGGAACGCCGGCGAGCGGCGGAAGTTTTTCGCCGCGCGCGCGCAGCGCATCGATGCGGTCCGCTTGCGCATAGGCGCGCTCCGGCGAAAGCGCCAGGAACGCGTTCAATTCCGGATTTTTCTTCTGGATGCGCGAATAAAATTCCGCCGCAAGTTCGTGTGCGGAAATCTTCTTCGCTTCGAGCGCCTCGCGAACGGCCGGAATTGTCCAGGCATTCGCGGCGCTCATCGCTCGATCACCTTGGGAACGCGGAAGTAGGGCTTCTTGGCTTCCGGGGCCTGTTCGAGAATCGCGTCCGCGACATCGCATTTGCGGACCACATCGTCGCGCAGCGTTTCATGAGGGCTCGCCGCGGACTGAAGCACTTGCGCCATTGGCTCGACTGCGGAAACGTCGAGCTGTTTGAGTTTGTCGATGTAGGTGAGGATGGCGTCGAGCTGTCCGCGGAATGTTTCCACTTCCGATTCGCTCAGCTCGAGATTCGCCAGCTCGGCGACGTACAGCACATCATCGCGGCTGATTTTCATGGCTTACGCGTGGACATGGGCCTGCGAACGAAGGGAATGTGGTTGTTGTCGACTTCGTAGGCGAGGCGCCGCCCACCATGCTGCGCAGGCTCCACGCGAATTTCGTTCACCAAATGGCTCCCCCAGGAACGATTCACGCGCTCGCAAATCTCTTGGTTCATCGACTCGGTCTGCTTTTGCCACTCCCGCGAGTCCGCTTCAATACGCAAAACGCCTTTCGCGTAAGCCGATGGGCGAATGTGTGCGGCCATGGCGTCGCCTACCAGCTTCGGCCACGTCGCCTTCAGCCACGTTCGCGCCGCCTCAGGATCCTTCATCCTGCGCAGCGCCGCGCTCAGAAATTCTCCCGCTCTCTCCATGGAATTTGCGATTCTAACACATTGCGGCGTCCCGCATTCGATCTGACTAATTGTGAGGCTGCTCATTATCTTTACGAGATGACAGTCCATTGCGGGATTGCCTGCGTTCGGGCGCTAACGTAGAATGCACGCCCAGTGACCGATTCCTCGCGGATTCTCGGCAGCACCATTTCCCACTATCGTATTCTCGAAAAACTCGGCGGTGGCGGCATGGGCGTGGTCTATAAAGCCGAGGACACGGAATTAGGCCGCTTCGTCGCGTTGAAATTTCTGTCTGACCATCTGGTGCCAGATCCGCATTCGCTCGAGCGCTTTCGTCGTGAAGCCCGTGCAGCTTCCGCCTTGAACCATCCCAACATCTGCACGATCCACGAGATCGACCAGTACGATGGCCAGTCCTTCATCGTCATGGAATTGCTGGAAGGCAAAAACCTGAGCGAGGAGATTCACGGTCAGCCATTCGCGACGGAGCGCCTTCTGGATGTCGCCATTCAATTAGCCGATGGGTTGGACGCGGCGCACTCGAAGGGAGTCATTCATCGCGATATCAAACCCTCGAATCTCTTCCTCACCAATCGCGGGCAATTGAAGATCTCCGATTTCGGTTTGGCCAAGGTCACCCTGCACGGCGCGGAAACGCTTGCCACTCAGGACGCAGCCCATTTTACCGCCGCGGAAAACCTCACCAGCCCAGGCGCAGCGATCGGCACGATTGCCTACATGTCGCCCGAGCAGGCGCGCGGCGAAGAAATCGATGCACGCAGCGATCTTTTCTCAGCGGGCGCTGTCCTCTACGAAATGGCTTCTGGGAGGCCGCCGTTCACTGGCAAGACCAGCGCGATTATTTTCGAGGGAATACTGAATCGTGAGCCGATTCCGGCGCTGGAACTAAATCCCGCGCTTCCGGAAGAACTCGGAAGGATCATCGCGAAATGCATCGAGAAGGACCGCGAGATCCGCTATCAACACGCCTCCGATCTGCGCGCCGATCTGAAGCGACTGAAGCGCGACACCAGCTCTGGTCGGCAAAGTAAAGCGCTGAGCAATACCGATGTGACGGCGGACTCCGCGCAATCAGCTTCCAGGATTGGCAGCAGTGCAATCGCCGCTGCGGAGAAATTCCACCCGGGTACGGCCATAGCAGTTTTGGCCGTGTTGTTGATTCTCGGCGCGACGGGCTACCTAATCTACAGAAGCAGCCATCGCGTCCAGCGCAGTCCCTTTGAGACGTATACGGTCACACAGGCCACGCAGTACAGCGACCTGAACGTTGCGTCTGTTTCGCCCAGTGGAAAATATATGGCCTATGGACGCAAATCGAGCCTCAACGGCGACAGTCTATGGATTCGGCAACTGTCCACAAGTAGCGATACACAGGTCTTGCAAACACTCCCCGGTGGGTTGGTGTCCCTGGCCTTTTCCCCAGACGAGAGTTATTTATTCTTTCGAGTCAGGGCGAAAGATCAATCGTCGCGGGTCGATTTGTATCGGATGCCCGCGTTTGGTGGACAACCTCAACTTGTCGTTCGAGATACCGACAGCCAGGTGAGCTTCATCGCGGACGGACGGCAAGTCTGCTTTCTTCGCCACGACCCATCTGCCAACAAGAACGCAATCGTTCTGGCGGATGCAGCGACAGGCCAGGAAAAGACTCTGTTGGGCAATGCGCCGACCTATCACTTCAGTGCCGCCGTGGCGTGCAGCGCGGACGGGACAAAAGTGGCGATGGCTTTCAATAAAGAAGTGGATGTAATCGACATTTCCCACGGAGAAATCGGCACCCCCACTCGCCTCGCCAACGCGCCGATCGGCGAAACAGACTCCATCGTGTGGATGCCGGGAGAGAGCGGGCTCATTCTATCGGCGCTGAGTCTACAAGCTTCATTACGCGGCCAGATTTATCAAGTTTCCTATCCACAGGGCAAATTGCAGCGCATCACCAACGATTTGAGCTCCTATCAGGGAATAACACTCTCTGCTGATGGGAAGATGCTGTCGTCCGTTAAACGGGATGATGAATCATCAATTGACATCTTGCCGCTCAATTCGCAGTCCAACGCGGGCGCGACGCCGCAACGGCTGGAATACATCGTGAGTCCTGTTTTTTTCGGTTGGTTGACCCCTGACAAGCTCCTCCTTACCAATTTCGTAATGGGTCTCAGTATGGCCAGTCTGGCGACGGCAGATGTCAAAATCATCAGCCCCGATCCGCACCGCTTATACTGGGGGCCCAGCTCGTGCGGACAAAAGTCCATTGTGTTTTCCAGCACCGAACGAGAAGACAGCCCACTCGGGTTATGGAAGATGGATCTGGAAACAGGTGCGCTGACACAGTTGACGAAGGGCCCCAACCATCTCCTTCCACAATGCACTGGTGACGGGAAATGGGTCATCTACGGCGACAACATCAACAGGCAGTTGATGAAAGTGCCGGTCAACGGCGGGAATCCCCAAGCAGTTTCTCCCGATGCAAAGACGATCTGGTTCGATATCTCGGCTGACGGGAAACTGCTCCTATATGGGACATTTTCTCGGAATGCACCCCTCGTTCACGTAGTCTCCCTGGACACGTGGAAGGAGCTAAGGGCCGTTTCCTTGGGGACCGTACACGTGACCAGAGGCATGGTGCGATTCATGCCGGACCCCAAAGGCGTGATGTACCAGTTGAGTGAAAACGGAGTGGACAACCTCTGGGTGCAGGCGTTTGACGGAGGCCCAAGCAAGCAATTTACACACTACACCGAGGAAGGCATTGAAGATTTCCATTGGTCGCCAGATGGCAAGAAACTGGGGATTGTGCGCCATCGCGCAAGCCAGGACGCCGTGCTTTTCACCGACACCAGCAAATGAAGCGGAAATAATCTCGAGTCAAAGACCCAGCTGATCCGCGACTCCGCGCATTGCCTCGACGCAGAATGCGATGTGCTCTTCCAGCGGAACGCCTAATTCCTCGGCGCCCACGCGAACGTCATCGCGATTCACGCCGCGCGCGAAGGCCTTGTCTTTCAATTTCTTTTTCACGGACGCCGCTTCCACTTCGGCGATTTTCTTGCTCGGCTTCACCAGCGCGCAAGCGGTCAGAAATCCTGAAAGTTCGTCGCAGGCAAAGAGCGTGCGGTCGAGCGCCGATTCGCGCTTCACTCCCGTGTAATCCGCGTGCGCGAGAATCGCGTGAATCATTTCTTCCGGATAGCCACGCTCGCGAAGGAGCCGCGAACCTTCGGCAGGATGCTCCTTGTCCGCGTGATGTTCCGCATTTGGCCATCGCTCGTAGTCAAAGTCATGCAGCAACGCGGCCTGTCCCCACAATTCTTCATCCGCGCCCTCTTTGCGGGCGTAGGCGCGGACGCAAGCCTCCACGGCAAGCGCGTGCTTGCGCAAATTTTCGTTTTGCGTGTACTCGCATAACAATTTCCAGGCTTCTTCGCGGCTCGGCAAGTTCGACACTGTAAATCCTCCATGGCTGAAAGTCGATAAGCGTACCAAAAAACAGGCACGTTCGGCGACCCGCATGCTCGTTATTCAATAGATTGATTTGCACCAGCGCCAGGACTAGAATTGACCGCGGCTGAGAAACAGAAAGAAAAGGCTTGACTCCAGATGGGTCGGCAGAGAGAATGTCGCTCGCGCCGGTTTCTGCCTTCCCCTTTGTGACCCGTTCCTTCCCTCCGCACTGTCGGAAAAGTCTGCGAGGAACCGTTGGGAGAAAAGAAAGTAGAGGAAGCCGGTTCAGAGATGGACCGGGAAGTCGTCCGCTGCAATGTTTGCGGGCTCGTGCAGTACCGCACACGCACGGACAATTGCCGGCGTTGCGTGCGCCTGTTGCCTTCGAAGGTGACGTTTGTCATTCCGACACCTTCCTCACAGGACTTGCCAGGCGACGATCGGCAATTGCTCGAAGACTGGCCGAACCGTGAAACCGTGGAGAATATCGGACAACGGATTCGTCAGTTGCGTGAGTCTCGTGGCATGACGCAGAGCCAGCTTCAGGCACGCTCACGCGTGTCGCGTTCTTATCTTTCGCGCATCGAGAGCGGGCAAATGACGCCCAGCCTCGGCACGCTTGAGAAGATCGCCGAAGCGCTCGGAGTCGGGTTGAATCGCTTCTTTGTGCCCGAGTCAACGGGGCAAACGCTGCTCGAGGATCCGTTCATTCAGGGATTGCGTCCGTTTCTGCGCCAGCTCGACTGGGCGCAGTGGCAATCCATCCTCAAGCGTTTGCAGGCAATCAGCGACCACGTCAGCAACAGTCCCATGATGCGGCCGCCGGTGCAGCCGATGCAGCAGCAAATGCAGCAATCGAAGCTGTCGCAACTGTCGTCGCGGCGGCATGGGACTCCGATGGCGTCTGTTCATCGGTAAGGGATACCGCAGAAGTTTACTTCCAAGAGGGCGCCGGGCAGGATGCTCGGCGCTTCCGGCTTTTCATTTCCCTTTTCTGAACGAATGTTCCCGATTCTGATTCGCACTTAACAGATTCCGCCGCCGTCCTTCCTTCTAATGCTTCGGACCGAAATGCGGGGACGCGAGCATTGTAACCATCCACACGACGAAGACGGCGACCAGCAGAACGCCCAGCACAATTAAGCGCTTGCTGGGGCGGTCGCTATCTCGCTGAGCTTGGGGCTGGGAAGGTCCGGACATCGTGATGGCTCCTTGGGTTCTGAGTTCAAGCAAGCATGGCCCGGGCCGATTGTTCCGAGTGTATCGCGAAGGGATTAAAAGAAGCGGACTTTTGCGTCCGGACGTTTGTAAAGGTGAACACTGTCTATGAAGCGTACCTGGCGGTCATCGTAGGTAAGCACAAGCGAGTGTGTGCGGATACCTTCGCCGAAGAAACGGACGCCGTTGAGGATGCTTCCGCCCGTCACACCCGTGCAGGCGAAGATGATTTTCTTGCCGGGAGCCAATTCGTCAGTCTTGTAAATTCGTTTTGGATCTTTCACGCCCATTTGGGCCAAGCGCTCTTCCTGTTCCGGTTTCGAGACGACCAGCCGCGCCGTAATTTCTCCGTTCAAGCACTTCAGCGCTGCCGCGGTGAGGACGCCCTCGGGCGCGCCGCCGGTTCCCATCACGGCATGGACGCCCGCACCCAAAACCGCCGCCGCGATTCCGGCTGACAAATCGCCATCGCCAATCAGACGGATTCGAGCGCCAGCCTTGCGGATTTCGCTGATGAGCGATTCGTGCCGGGGACGATCAAGCACGATGACGACCAAGTCTTCGATGCGGCGTTCGAGCCGTTGCGCTATGGCTTGGAGATTGTCTTTGGCAGGCGCGTCGAGTTCCACCGCTCCTTTGCACGTTGGTCCGACGATGATTTTTTCCATGTACAAGTCGGGCGCGTGGAGCAAGCCGCCTCTCTCGCTCGCCGCGAGAACGGTGATGGCGTTGGGTTCGCCCGTGGCGCACAAATTAGTGCCCTCGAGTGGATCGACGGCAATGTCGACGGCCGGATAGCCATCTTTGTGCTTCGTCGCCAGGCCGACTTTTTCGCCGATATAAAGCATGGGCGCTTTGTCGCGTTCGCCTTCGCCAATCACGATGGTGCCATCCATCCCGACGGTGTCCATTTCGCGGCGCATGGCTTCGACCGCGACGGCATCGGCTTTATGGCGGTCACCCAAACCCATCGTATGGGCCGACGCGATGGCAGCCTGTTCGACGACGCGCAGAAATTCGAGGCTGAGTTTGCTTTCCATTGTGCCCCCGGTGTATTCGCGAGAATCGTTCATCGGATCGGCAGGAGCTTCGCATTTACCAGAAATGGATCTTGAAATTCGGTCTGCTCGCCGGCTTTTTTCCCCTTGACCGGCAGAAGCCGCGCGGCCAGCGGCTTGTGCCATTTGTAGGCGAGGCTCGCGACGTCTTCGAGGATTGGCTCGATTTGCGCCTCGGTCGTGTCGCCCGGCATGGGAATGACGTCCAAGCCCGTGGCGCAGACGGAGGAATCGAGGAGCAGAGAATTGAGCGACAGACGGCCTTCACTCCACCGGCGCGCGATTACGGAGTCTTCGAGAACTGGCAGCATCACTCCTGAATATCCCGTGCGCGTGACACGAATATTTTTTAGCGCGCGAGTGATGATCGCTATGGCGGCGAGCGTCCCATTCGAGCCGAGCGGCTGGTGAGTGAAATTCTCGATGGCGCCGCCGATGGAAATATCCTTCAACGGTGCGGGCGAGAGATCGATCCCCGTGTAGCGCCAGCCTGATTCCTGCGCTGCGCGTTTGCCAATGGTCTCGATTTCTTGCGCCCATTTGCCGAGCGAGTCCTCGATGGCTTTCTGTGCTTTTTGCGGATCAGTTGTCGATGCAAGAGCCGTCGCAATGACGTTTGCGGATTGCAGACCGACGGCGAACGTATGGTTGCCGTTGACTTGATACGAAGCGGGATAAAATGGAGTGTTCGGCGGGACCATGGCAATGGCGGCGAAACGGAAATTGCCGAGACCGTCCGGGCTGTTGTCAGCGAGATAGTGAATTACGGCTGCGGCCGAAGGAATGGCGTCCCAGCGAATGCCGTTATCGTCGGCAATTACCACGCTGCCTTCGAGTATTTTTGTCGAGGCGATGATTCGTGCGAGCAGCAGCGCTTCGTGAGCATCGCCGCCGGCGTGTGCGCTCCTGCTCCCAGTTGCGGAGTCGATCGTGGGGCCGATGGCGGCGTCGAATCCGTCTTTGTCCGCAAGGGCGTCGTATTTCTTGAAAAACGCCAGCGCTTGCTCGTCGGAAAGATTCCGCGTGTATTCAGGAAAGGGCTGCGTGGTGATGCGCAGCGTCTGCACTTCGAATCCGGCCTGTTCGTACGCGGCTTTGATCTTTTTTAGGGCAGCCAAAGTTTCCGCGATTTGCGTTTCGTAACGCGACCGATCGAGCGCGATAAAAGCGGTGATCGCGCGGACTTTGGGACGATTGTCATTCGGCGAGGCAGCGAGCGCCGACAACGAAAAGATTAGAGCCAGTGCGGCAGCGATGATGCACACGCAAAATAACGAACACTGTTTTCTCATTCGAACGCCGCAATTCCGGTGATACGTTCACCGATGATTAATTTGTGGACGTCGTGCGTGCCTTCGTAAGTCGAAACGGATTCGAGGTTCATCATGTGGCGCATGATGCAGTAATCGTCGACAATGCCGTTGGCGCCGAGAATTCCGCGGGCTTTGCGCGCCGTTTCGAGCGCCATCCAGACGTTATTCATTTTCATCATGGAGATATGCGAAGGATGCACGCGCTCTTTGTCCTTTAAGCGGCCCACCTGGAGGGCGAGGAATTGCGCCTTGGTGATTTCCGTGATCATCCAGACGAGTTTTTCCTGCACGAGCTGGTGCGAGGCGATGGGCTTGTTGCCAAATTGCTTGCGCTCTTTCGCGTAACGCAGAGCCGTGTCGTAACAAGCCATGGCCGCCCCGATTGCGCCCCAGCCGATTCCGTATCGCGCCTGATTGAGGCACGAAAGAGGGCCGCGCAGGCCTTCGACGTTCGGGAGCACGTTTTCCGCCGGGATTTTGCAGTCATTCATGGCCAGGCCCGAAGTTACCGACGCGCGCAGCGACCATTTGCCATGAACGTCCCACGCCTTAAAGCCCGGCGTGCCTTTCTCGACCAGGAAGCCGCGAATTTTGTCGTCTTCGCATTTGGCCCACACGACGGCAACGTCAGCGAGCGAGCCGTTGGTGATCCACATTTTCTCGCCGTTCAAGATGTAGTTCTCGCCTTTGCGAACGGCGCGCGTCAACATGCCGCCCGGATTAGAACCGAATTGCGGCTCGGTCAGTCCGAAACAGCCGATGGCTTTGCCGGAAGCAAGTTGCGGAAGCCATTTTTCCTTTTGCGCGTTGGAGCCAAAGGCGTAAATCGGATACATCACCAGCGCCGATTGCACCGACGCGAAACTACGCAGCCCTGAATCGCCGCGCTCGAGTTCCTGCATCACCAAGCCGTATTCCACGTTCGACATGCCCGCGCAGCCGTAGCCTTTCAGGTTCGCGCCGAAAAAACCCAGCTCGGCGATTTGCGGCAGCAATTGCATGGGGAATTTTGCTTCGCGATTGTATTGCTCGATGATGGGCAGCAATTGCTCGTCGACAAATTTGCGCGCGGTCTGGCGCGATAGCTTTTCTTCGTCGGTCAACAGGGAATCGAAGTCGAGATAATCGACTCCGGAGAACGCAGGCATACGAACTCTCCTTTAATAACGAAACAGATAAGCGAGAAGGCGAACAAGAATAACATCCCCTGACGCTCGCGCGAAACGCCGGCAACGAAGCGAAATGGCGCTGATTGCAAAGCCGTGATTTGTACCGATTAGAATGTGGCGCCATCCTTTGTTTTCAATAAGTTAGAGACAATTCTAATAATTTGGTGTACCGATTAGAACTGCACGAAAATAATGGTTCCGTTCCGTTGACACTGTGTTGCTCCTGC
>DASRQP010000320.1:0-11170 GCA_035696585.1 Candidatus Acidiferrales bacterium
TATCTGACTGCGCTTAAAATCACGCCGAATAACGTCGGACTAAACATCGGTCTTGGCAATGCCGATCTCGGCCTTCATCAGGACGACGCTGCGCTCCAGGCATTCCAAATTGTCCTCGAAAAGATGCCATCCGCCGAAACCTGGAACAACGTCGCGTATTTCCTCTCCGATAACGGCTCTCATCTTGATCTCGCCGAACAATACTCGCGGAATTCCATCCGTACGATTGAGGCACAATTGGGGGCCGCGTCCCTCGACACTGTCGGTCCCGTGCAAGCCGGCCTCGTCACTTCGCTGAGCGCCTATTGGGACACGATGGGCTGGATCAAATTCAAACAGGGCGATGTAAAGGCCGCCGAAGACTACGTTAGCTCTGCGTGGATGCTCAATGATCACTCCGACGTCGGCGACCATCTTGGTCAGATTTACGAGAAAGAGGGCCGCCGGCCTGATGCCATCCACACCTACGCTTTGACGCTCGATTGCCTCCAACCGCCGATCGAAACTCGCGGACGCCTCGCGGCTCTAATTGGCAATGCCAAAGTGGACGCAGAGAAAAGCTCAGTGCGTCCCGATCTCTCCGCGCGCCGCTCCCTGAAATTGCCGAACCCGCAAAAAATCGAAGCTGCAGCCGAATATTGGATTCTGCTCTCCCCCGGCTCACAGCCCAATAGCTCCTCGGTCGACGCTGCAAAGTTTATAGCCATCGACGATGACTACGAGAAGCCCGCAACCGGGAATTCCGCCGCCGCTAAGTCACCCACTGGCGACTTGCCGGTTGGCTCCGGTAAATCCGACCGTGCACCCGATGCCAAACTGCAGGCGGTTCTCACGGCCTACGCTACTTCGCTTCGCGATGCTAAATTCCCCTATTTCTTCCCTGCTGGCGAAACCACGAAAATCGTTCTGCGCGGAGTTCTCGCCTGTTCCAACATCACGCACTCATGTACATTCACGCCGTTTCCCGCTGACCAAACCTACCGCACAACCTTGGCCTCATCCGGCCCAGCCTCGGCGCAGTGAATTACAGGGTCCCTTCTGAAAAATTCCCGCGTTTGTGCTACGCTTGCTCAAGAGGTTCGCAGCGGGATGCAAGCAGCAGCGCAGCACGAATGTCGGCGGACAAAATTCCCCAATCGCACGCCAAATCTCGGTCCATTTTCTGCCATTTCTAATCGGTACAGCAAATTATTAGAATTGCCCGTAACTTACACAAAACAAACAACCGCACCCATTTCTAATCGGTACAAAATGCCACTTTGTGCGCGGCAAGTTTTCGCACAAATCTCCCGCAACGCCCAAGCTTGCGCTGCCGTCCAACCGCACAGTGATTCGAATGTGAAGAAGAAGATTCGCTGATGCTTGCGCTGACTCTCTACGAAAAAATTTGGAACGCGCACGTCGTGCGCGAAGTTCCCGGCCAGCCTTCGCTCATCTATATCGATCGTCACCTGATTCACGAAGGCACTTCCCCGCAAGCGTTCGCGGGCCTGAAAGCCGCGGGCCGCAAAGTCCGCCGCCCGGAATTGACTTTCGCCGTGATGGATCATTCCGTCTCGACAAAGAATCGCGAACTGCCTGTGCTTGACGCCGACGCCGCCGGTCAGTTCGAAGCCCTCGCGAAAAATTGCCGTGAATCCGGCGTCCGCCTTTTCGACATGCACAGCCGCAATCAAGGCATCGTGCACATCATCGGCCCGGAACTTGGAATCACACAGCCGGGCTTTACGATCGTTTGCGGCGACAGTCACACTTCCACGCACGGAGCCATGGGCGCGCTTGCATTCGGCATCGGCACCAGCGAAATCGAACACGTCCTCGCAACGCAGTGCCTCTCGCAATTCAAATCGAAGACCACGCGCATTGAAGTGAAGGGAAAACTCGGCGGTGGCCTGGCGTCGAAAGACATCATTCTCGCCATCATCGGCAAGCTCGGAATCGCCGGCGGCAATGGCCACGTTTTCGAATACACGGGCGACGCGATTCGCGCGCTCTCCATGGAAGCGCGCATGACGATTTGCAATATGTCCATCGAAGCGGGTGCGCGCGCGGGAATGGTCGCGCCGGACGAAGTCACGTTCGCGTATCTCGAAGGCAAGCCTTTCGTGCCGCGCGGAAAAGATTTTCAACGCCTCGTAGAGCAATGGAAAACGCTGCCGTCCGATCCGGGAGCGAAATTCGACGAGACAGTCGAGCTCGACGCCGCGAAACTCGCTCCACAAGTCACATGGGGAACGAATCCCGGCATGGTCACCGACGTGACCTCGCGCGTCCCCGATCCCACATCATTTGCGAATGACGTTGATCGTCAAGCCGCCGAGCGCGCTCTCGTTTACATGGACCTCAAGGCCGGCACGCCCATCACCGACATTTATCTCGATCGCGTGTTCATCGGCTCGTGCACGAATTCGCGTCTTGAGGATTTGCGCACCGCAGCGAGAGCCGTTGCGGGAAAGCACGTTGCGAAATCATTGAAGCAGGCGCTCGTTGTTCCCGGCTCGCGCCGCGTGAAAACGCAGGCCGAAGCCGAAGGCCTCGACAAAATTTTCCGCGATGCCGGTTTCGAATGGCGCGACGCAGGCTGCAGCATGTGCATCGGCATGAACGACGACGTTTTGCAGCCGCATGAGCGGTGCGCCAGCACGTCGAATCGCAATTTCGAAGGCCGCCAGGGCAAAGACGGTCGGACGCATCTCGTCAGCCCGCTGATGGCCGCCGCCGCCGCAATCGAAGGCCACTTCGTCGACGTGCGCAAATGGCGAAACGGAGCCGGGGATTGAGATTTTGTAGGGGCGAGGCTTGCCTCGCCTGGGCGACCCAAGGGTCACGCCTACGAGGAAAAACTTAGAAGAGCGATGAAGCCATTCACAAAACACACAGGACTTGTGGCGCCGATGGATCGCGTCAATGTCGACACCGATCAAATGGTGCCGAAGCAATTCCTTAAATTTTTGACGCGCGAAGGCTACGGCCGCGTGCTGTTTTATGACTGGCGCTACTTGCCGGGCGAAAAACCAAATCCGGATTTTGTGCTGAACAAGCCGCGCTACAAAGGCGCGTCCGTTCTGCTGGCGCGAGCGAATTTCGGTTGCGGCTCGAGCCGCGAACACGCGCCGTGGGGCATCGGCGATTATGGTTTCCGCGCAATTGTCGCGCCCAGTTACGCGGACATTTTTTACAACAATTGTTTCAAAAACGGAATTTTGCCGCTGACACTTCCGGACAAAGATATCGACGAGCTTTTCGCGCGCACGGAAAAGAACGAAGGCTACACGCTGACCGTTGATCTTGAAAAGCAAATGGTCACGGACGGAAAAGGTTTCGAGCGCTCATTTGAAATCGATCCTTTCCGCAAGCGCTGCCTCCTGAAAGGCCTCGACGACATCGGGCTGACGCTCGAACACGAGCCTGATATTTCCGTGTACGAAAAAAAAGGTTTCCCCATCCCCGAAATGGTCGACGCCGTCGACATAAAATTCTATTCCCCGCAAAATTAAATTCCGAATTTAAATTTTATCGATTCTAATTTTTAGTGCTTGATTGTGGAGCGCGTTTGGCAGGCAAAAACGCAGGCGGGCGGCAGATTGCGCCAAATGACTTTGGTTTCCACGGAATCGAAATAGCGGCTGAGCGTGGGACGAAGGCTGAGACGGCGCAGGCGCCCATTCGCGAATTGCATGCCGTGGATATATTGATATTGCGTGAAGACCGCATTCTCGCGCAGAAACGGCATGAGGCGTTCGAAGATTTCGTTGCGTTGCGTTTCAGACATGAACCCGAGGCCGAGAGAAGAAGCCACGGCGTCGACGTGATCGTAGCCTCGCCGCTGCAGTTCGGAATCGAGATTCGCAACGTTGGCGTTGATAAGCACCATGCGCGGGTCTTTGAACTTCCTTCGCAGATGGCTGCAAAAGCGAGGATTGATTTCGAAGACAAGCAACCTCGATGACGCCGGCAGCGCATCGAGCAGGCATTGCGTGATAGCGCCTGTGCCTGCCCCTAATTCCAGCGCGACCCGAGCCCTCGACAAATGCAGCGGCGCGAGCATTGCGGAAGCCAGATGAGGCGAACTCGGCGCGATCGCCGCTGTCGTGTAAAAATCGTTTAACGCTCCGGCAGCAAATACTCGAAAGCTCATGTGTCAGCGTCCCCCGAAAAAATCTGCGCAGACCCTCGAGCCGGGATTTCGGGTTTGCAAGTGTGCCGAACCGAAATATACACCATTTGCGTGTGGCGGGCGCGTCGCTTTGTAAAGAATTTCGCACCGGCACAACAACGGCGCAACCGCAGCTAGTAAATTTGCGACCCGCGTTCAATGTGGCGTGGGCGGTTTAAGCAGGCCGAAATCGATTAAGCCGTTGGCGACGAATTGCACGGCGAGCGCAACGAGCAAAAGTCCCATCAAGCGCATCAAGATACGAATTCCGGTCTCGCCCAAGTAGCGACGGACGCGATCGGCGCCCGCGAGAATCAAATATCCGGCGAGTGACGAAACGATGATCGCGGCATAGACGATGCCGCGTTCCCACAGGGTGTGCGATTCGCCCACGAGCACCATCACCGTGGAAATCGCGCCGGGCCCCGCCAGCATCGGCATGCCGAGCGGAATAATGCTCGCGTCCTCTTTTGCAGTTCCCTCTTTCGTTTCTTCGGGAGTGGAGCGCTGGCCGGATTGTTTCGCTTGCAGCATGTCGATGCCGATTTGCATAAGAATAATTCCGCCGGCAATTTTGAACGCGGGAAGCGTGATGCCGAAAAGCTTGAAAATCAAACTGCCTGCGAGAGCGAACGAGCACAGAACGATCGCGCAGGTCCACGCGGAACGGCGCGCCATGTGGCGGCGTTCCGCATGCGGCGAGCCCTCGGTGATAACCAGAAACATGGGAATGACGGCAAACGGATCGACGAGAAAAAATATAGAGGTGAGCGCGAGCAGCGCGAATTCGAGAATGGCGATGAGCGAGCCTGGCATTTTAGATTATGACGCGCGTCCATTGCGCGCGATCGCGCGGAGCGGCGAGGCGTCAAAGTAGCATTTTCGCGCGCCAGTGTATAGCGCGGCGTCCCAAAATAATCGAGCAGAGAATTCTTGCGATTTATTTGTGCGAATGCGCGCTTTTGGCAAAGAGCTGAATTTCAAAAAGCTTCGGCCACAGTTTGCCTGTAACGAACAAACGGTTATGTGTTGCATCGAATGCGATGCCGTTCAAGACCGCGTCGGAATTCGCGCGCACACTCGCTGGCCGCAGGCCGCTTAGGTCGATCCATCCCACGACGTGTCCGTCTTTCGGCGAAATCATCGCGATGAGATTCGTTTGCCAAATATTTGCATAAATGTCGTCATGAATATATTCGAGTTCATTCAAGTCATGAACTTCGACGCCGTTGTCGGAAACCACGATGCGTCTCACTTCGCGGAACGTTTGCGGATCCAGAAAACGAAGCGAGGAACTGCCGTCGCTCAGAATAATGTGCTGACCATCCTGAGTGAGTCCCCAGCCTTCGCCGTCGTAATGAAACGTGCGCAGCAAGTGAAAGCTGCGACGATCGTAGACGAATCCCGTGCGCGCTTTCCATGTGAGTTGAAGAAGAGTGTTTCCCCAATTCGTGAGACCTTCGCCAAAGAGATCTGGTGGAAGGTCATGGCGTTGAAGCACAGTTCCCGTTTCTAAATCGACCATGCGCAGCGAAGATTTCCCGTTTAATCCAGTGCTCTCATAAAGATGATCGTCCAAGTAAATCAAGCCTTGCGTGAACGCCGCGGGATCGTGCGGATAAGTATGAACAATGCGGTACCCGAATGCTGCGGGTTGGTGTTCAGAATTTACAATTCTGGCGGAAACCAATAACAAAAGGGAGAGAAAGCAAAGCAGCGATCTGCGTGTGAGCGAGCGGAGCATTTTGGCCTGCTTAAAATAGCACGCGCCGAAACCAAGAACTACGGGGCGCTGCGAGAACGCGGACTGGTTACGGAGGCGGATTCGGCGGCGCAGAGTTTGCAGGCACCGGGGCGGCGAAACAAAACGGCGTCGCGCGGAAAAATTGTGCCGAGCGACCAGTCGACGGCAACTTGAAATTGCTTTTTCAAGTTGACGAGTTTGTAGAGATGGACCGCATTCCAGAAAAGCCAAGCGAAAGAGCCGTGGAATTGAATTCCACCGACGCTGACCACCGCGTCGCGCGCGCCAAGCGAGACGAGCATGCCCTGCGAAACGTAGCGATAGCTTTCGAGAGGTTCATTGCGTTCGCGATGCGCCAGGTTGCGCGCTGCGATTTTGCCGTGAGCGATGGCGACGGGCGCAACTTGCGGAGCAGACGGTTCAGATGAAGCAACAGCGGAATCTCCCGCGACGAAAACTTCCGGAAAATCCTGCATCTGCAAATATTCATTGACTTGAGCGCGGCCGGCGCGATCATGCGGGCCGGGCAATGCTTCGACGACTTCGTGAGCGCGCACGCCCGCAGTCCACACAATCATTGCAGCCTGCAAATTTTCTTTCTGATTAATCTCGATTCCTCCTTCGAAGCAACGCGTGACTCGCGAGTTATAAAGAATTTCGATGCCTTCGGACTGGAGGCGCTTCATCGCGTGCGCGCGCAACAGCGGATGAATGCCATTCAAAATGCTGTCAGATGCTTCCACAAGAACAAGGCGAATCGCGGCCCTGGAAATCGAGCGAAAGTGGCGCGTGACGTAGTCGAAAAGAAAATCGCGCATGTCGGTGAGAAGCTCGACGCCGGTGTAGCCTCCGCCGGCGACGGCGAAGGTGAGAAGAGCGCGGCGCGCGTTTTCGTCCGTGATGTGATCGGCATGCTCGCAGAGATCGAGGACGCGTTCGCGCAAAGCGATGGAATCTTCCAGTGACTTGAAATCGTAAGTGTGTTCGCGGGCCCCGGGAACGTTGAAATAATTCGTGCGGCTGCCAAGAGCGATGACGAGCGAGTCGTAAGCGATTGCGCCGGAGGCGGCGTCGATGAGGCGATTGGGGAGATCGATGGTGCGCACCGTATCTCGAAGGAAACGGAAACGGCGGTGTCCGCGAACGTCGCGAACCGCTTGCGCAATGTGGCGCGGGTCAATTTGGCTGGACGCAATTTGCGGCAGAAGCGGCGTGAAGAGAACGTAGTTTTGGTCGCTGATAAGCAGGATTTCGTAGTCGGGAGCCTTGCGGAAGAGCCGTTCGAGATCGATGACGGCCTGCATGCCAGCGAAACCCGAACCGAGAACAACGATGCGCTTCATGATGATGTGATTATCTCATGGAGCCGATGGTGGAGAGTTGATAGTCGAGAGTTGCGAGAGAACGCGCACATCGTGGGCGAGGCGCGGATTAGTTTGGAGTTTGCGAGCTGTGAGCCGGCGAATTCCAAGTTGCGCGGGAGCGGTAAATCAGCCATGCAACAGTGGCGCACATGCCCAGCCAGCCGAGGGCGCGAACGGTGGCGGCGATTGCCGTGTCGTGATTGAGAACGCCGAGGCTCGCAAAAAGATAATTCCAGTCGTGGATGACGTATTCCGCGTCGCCGACAGTGAGCAGAGGCAACGCCAGAGCGCGTGCGTCGGCCATGTACGTTGCGATGGGGAGGAATTGTTCGAAAAAGAAAAAGGCGCAGAAGGCGGTGCCAGTGACGTGTCGTTGAAGCGCGAAATAAACGGCCAAAGCGAAGGGTGCGAAAAGTTGCAGGAATGTGCCGCCGGCGATGGATATCCACTGGCCAAGGAAACGGAAAAGAAGATGGCCGCCTTCGTGAATGGGAACGAAAACGAGGTCGATCATCAGCAGCGGGCCCTGGCCGCGAAGAGCCTGGTAAAGAAACAAGAGATAGAAAATCAGCCACGCGACGAGAGCCCATCGGGCAACCGGCTGCCAATCGTTTTCGAGCGCGTCGAGAAACGGCAGGCGATCGGTGATAGCGTCAGGGAGGCTCATAGGGCTGTGACTGTTTTCTCTTGATTCTCATCTTCGCTCAGGAAAGGGCCTAAGACCACGGCGAGATTCTTCATTGCCATCAGAATGACAACAATAATGGGAAGAACGCGCGACGGATTGTCAGGCTGCGAATCCTGCGCTGTGCCTGAAAGCCCCTGCTATTTGTTGTAGACGCCGAAGATCCAGGGGATGCCGACCAAGCCCGATTGCACGCGTACTTCGACGGCGTCGCCACTGTGGAAGAGATCGAAATCCTGACGCGTGACGGCGAGGCGTTCGAGGCCGTCGTCGCGCCAAGACGTGACGATGAGTTGGTGCATCGGCAACAGACCGGGCATGGCGAAGCGGCTGACGACGGTGGTCTGGAAGTTTTGAGGGGGCGAGCGGTCGAGCGCGCCATTGATGAAAAGCAAAGTGCCGAGGAGCCACGGGAGCGGCACGAGGCCGTGGAAAATCCGCTTGAGCAATTCGACTTCCTGACGGCGAAGAGCGCGACGCTCCACCCACACCGCGAGAAAAATGGTGGCGAAGAAAATCACGCCCACAAAAATTAAAATGCCGTCGAGTTCGAGGGGCGGATAAAGAAAGCACGGCACAAAAAACGCGACGGTGCCGAGCAAGAAAATTCCGAAACGGTTGACGAGACCGCGGCGCATGGCGCGATTGGCTTCGGCGGGCGCGAGGTGGCAGTACTCGCAAACTTCGTCGGGGCGCGAGGAGGCGCGTTCGGTGCCGCAATTTGGACAACGCCGCAGAAGAGAGTTCACGGGTGTGCGAGTTTCCAAATGAGGTGATTGAGATTCATGCGCGTTTCCTGACTGACTTCAGTGAATTCGACGACCATACCTTTTCCCGCATCGACGCGGCGAACGATACATTTGACGTTGAGCGTTTCTGGCAAACGAACCTTCGCGAAAAATTCTGCGCGCGCCCAGAGCTGTTCGTGCGTTTCCAGATACATTCCCGATGCGCTGATGTCGCGAAGCGTCGCGTTCAAAGTGACTTCACCCCAGGTGATTTCGACTTGTGCCTTGCAGGGGTAACGCGCATGTCTGCGGCGCTCGGATTCGCTCAATCAGGCTGTCCCCTAAAAAACGATGGGCCGCAAGTTCTCGTCGTCAAAGGGATGCTATGCAGGCGCGAGGTACGTGTCAACGGTTATAAGAGGGCGGTGCGCGAGGGGAGAATTGTACGCTGCGCGCGGTGGAGTATAATTCCGGGATGAAATTGCATGAATTTTTCCTGAAACAGAAGCAGGTCACTCGCGCGCGAAGCGAAGACGTTTTCCGCTTGCTGCGTCCAGAGCATCTGAAATGGAGTCCCGGAAACGGCGCGCTGAGCATTGGAGAGATGTTGCGGCACTTGTGGGTGTCCGAGGAAGGAGTGCGACGCGTGGCGCTCGGTGGCGATTTTGCGTATTACGAAAAGCGGATTCCGGGCGGATTGCCCGCGGTGTTGGGCAGCGCGGCGAGTTCGATCGAAGAAGAATTGCGGCAGATCGCGCGAACGCATCAGGACACACTTGCAGCAGCGAGCAAATTGCGCGAAGAAGAATGGGACAAAGAGCGCGTGAATGACGCGATTGGATTCCGCCGCAAGGTGAGCGTGATTTTATTTGGCATCAACGAACACGAGGTGCATCACCGGGCGCAGTTGATGACTTATTTGCGGATGCTGGGCACTCCTGCGCCGGAGCCGTTTGCGAAACGATGAAAATCACTTTGTGCAAACGGAATGGCAGCGTCTTGAATTTCCCCTCCTGATAAATCAAGAATCACAAAATCCATTTGCCGACGAGTCTTCGCGACGAATCTTTACTAGCTCTGCGCGAAACTACTTTTGTGGAACGGTGCGGACGCTGGAGGGCTGCAGATCGAGGCAGGCGATATTTTCGTCGCGACCGTTGGCGAGCATCTCGCAGTCAATTTCCTGCGCGGTGCGCACTGCGTCGTTGCGATTCGTGCCAGACGCTTCGGCGCAATGGCTGCGCCCGTGAAAATCGACGCAAACTTCGTAATGATAAACGCTCTGGCGAAATGACGAATAGATGAGCGCGACGACGAAAATGACGCCCGCGACAATGATGTACCAATTCATGTTGATGCGTTTGGGCTGCAGAGACATGAGCTACGTTTTTACCACGGTTGCCGTAAGGGCCAAAATGTCCTGTATGTGGTGATCAGGCGAACCGTTTCAAAGATCGCCATGCCGACTGATTTCCGAAGTGAGACCTCCCTTGCGAATTGACAAAAACCTCAGGTCAGTTCGCGCAGAACCGGCGCGAACGGGACCTGAGCTACAAGCTTGAGGAATGCCTCAGGGCGAGCGGAATAATAGCCTGTGTGTTACGTTTTTGTGGCGGCGCGGCGGGCGACTTCCTGCTTGATGTAGGCGCGGAGATTTTCCCTGAGCGTTGCGGCGGCGGAGAGTTCGTGGAGGTCGCGCATAGTAATTTCAGGAAGAAAACGCATTACGGCGGCGAGCGGCGCGGCGGGATGTCGAACGAGAGCCATGCGGACGTTGTAGTCGAGCGACCAGCGGGGATGATGCGCGATGGCGTGGACGACGCGCTCGTGGGCGTCGGCATCCGCGAGGACGCGAAGAATTTGCGCTTCGTTTAGAAACGGATTGTTGAGCGCCAGAGCCGCCGCTTGCGGATGGCCCTCGGCGAGAATCCCTCCGGCAACGCGCGCCGAGGCGCGACGCGCAAGCGCGAGTTTTTCGCCGACGGGAAGTTGCGGCAGGCGCTGGAGGAGAAGTTCCTCGGACACGCGACGAATTTCCGCGGGCGCCGACGGCAGCAAACTAACCTGCACAAGATCAAACAGGAAAAGTTGGCGAAGCAAAGCGAGGGCGACGCGATGGGGCGTCCGCGGATGGCGCGCGAGGCGCAGGCGCACACCTTCATTTTTCTTCCAGGATGGATGCGCGGCGATGGCACCGAGAAGCGAAGCGGAAAGATCGAGGCGTTCGAGCAAAATGCAGACGTCGCTTTCGGTGAGGGCGGGATTAGCAAGGGCGGCGACAAGGACTTCCTCGGCGGGGTCGTGGAGAAATGCGCGGAGAGCGTCGCCGGAAGCGGTACGCGCTTGAGCGATGCGGGCAGTGAGTTCATCTTCCATCAGCGGCAATGTCCGTGATGCTTTTGCGCGCGAGTTCGGCGGCAGCACTGGCGGGCGAAATGCGAAGCGAGCCGATATGCGCGTTGGGGGCGATGCGCGTCAACTCCTGATCAAGAG
>DASRQP010000321.1:0-4708 GCA_035696585.1 Candidatus Acidiferrales bacterium
AGTCACCGTACGTCGGAAAGCGATCTTTTGGATCGCGTGGCTGAAAAAACGCCAGCGCCGCTCCAGTTTCGTCTTTTACCGTACTGACGCGCAAATTCGGACTCAGTTCGAAGACCAGCACGCGTTCACCGGTCTTCTGATATTGCAGATTCACCTTGGTTGTCGCGCTCAGATCGGCGCCACCCGTCACCGTAGCGTCGATTTGATATGCATGCACTGCAAAGATATCTTTGCTCGTTGGCTGTTCATAAGCTTGGCTCGCGGTCACATTTCCCGCGGGAAAACTCATCCACGTGTCGAAGAGCAGTGCAGGGCTCCCTCGCGACTCGTAACGCCCCACGCTGATTTCCTCGGGTTCCAACGCGTCGTAACGCGCCAGCACCCATCCGTCGCTGTTTGTTTTCATGTCTGCGGCAAAGTAAGCCGTCTGTTTGTGATCTTGATCGAGTACGCCTTCGAACACGCGCGGCACAATTTCTGCGTCCAGATCTTCTCTCGCGCGTTGCCGGCTGTTGTAGAGATTCTCAAGGTCGGCGGCGGGCCCGTTCGTCCACTTCACCTGCTTGGCGACTTGCTCGAATGTATCGTCGGTGAAGCTGAAAGTCGCTTCCGTGAAATCCATGTTCAGCGTCTTTTGCTTTGTCAACAGGTCGAGTTGCTGCGCTTCGAGCGCGTTGGGCGGCGCAATCTCGATCGTCCCGCGCCCTTTGAATGCCGCGCCGAAAACAACCCCAGCGGCTCGCCCTGAAAATGAGATCGACCCGTCCTTGAGCGTGATGCGAATGCGGTCGTGCACAATCGTCACACCCTCGACGCTTGCCGTTTTCTCCGAGTCAAACGAGGTTTGCGACAGAGCGCTCCATGCGGCGCTTGCATCTTGCGCGCTGGCGTTTTGTGCCCTGACTCCTGGCGGTGCTACACACACGGAGCAAAAAATCGCGGCTTGCAGCAAAGCGCAAAGCAGGTACCACCGAGGATTTTGCATCATCGGACCCCCCCAAGAAAAACTGCCCAATTCTATACAAACGGGAAGTAGAAGGAAGAGTAAAGTCCGGGAGAGTTACCGCGGTGACATGGGGAGTTACGGGTTCAACGTGATAAACGTGACTTCCGGCCGGCACAGAAACCGGACAGGCAGGTTTGACATGCCCATCCCGCGGTTGACGTACATTCGCGAACCGTTTTCCTCGTACCAGCCCTCCAAAAATCTCCCGCTTCCGAACGGCAGCCAAAACGGCTTCACAAATGGTATCCGCACCTGGCCGCCGTGCGTGTGTCCCGCCAGGCATAGATTCACATGGCCTGCTGCCTGGTCAAAATATCCCGGCGAGTGGAACATCAAGATCGTGTAAGCATCCTTCGGGATGCCTTTCAGCGCGGCGTTCAGATTTGCGAACCCCGAATACGGATCATCCAAGCCCGCCACCCACACGTCCGGACGCAATTCGTCATTCTGATTGACCAGCAAATGGATTCCCGCGTCGCGGTAGAACTGCCGCTCATGTCTCATCGGGCGTATATCTTCCCAATTGCCGTGCACGAACCAGACGCCCAGGGGCGCGTGCAGTTGCTTGTATACCTTCAGGCAATCTTGATAATTTCCAAACGGATCGGCCAGCGTGTCGCCGGTAATCAGGATCACGTCCGGCTTTTCCCTCGCCAGAATCGCGAGCATTTTACGCTCGGGACGCCCCAAGCCGCGCGTGTGCAGATCGCTCAACTGCGCAATTTTCAGCGGACTTTTCACGCCCGCGTGAATCTCGTAATGAGTTACTTCAATATTTTCCGGCTCGACCCATAGCGCGTCCGCCGCCAGCCCGAATAACGCCGCCGCGATGAGAATCACAATCCAGTACCGTCGCCACCACGGCGCTCGCTTCTGCGGCGGTTCGCTCCCCACGTTCATTCTTGCTGCGCTCCTTGAAATTGCGGATAGGGGTCAGTTTGAATTTTCTTAATCGTGACAATAGGAGTCAAAATTCAAACTGACCCACTTCCAAATTGCGCGATGAATACAAAGGCAAATTACGAATGCTGATTACGAATCTTCCACTATACCGGGAAACGTACGACGCGAAACCGCGGATTTCCGCCTCTGCCATCGTATAATCACGCGGAATCTTCATGGATGCATCCACTCTGGCGGTGCAGGAAAAGAAGCGCGTGGCGCTGGCGTCGATTGGCGCCGCCGTCGTGCTCGTGTCGCTGAAGGTATTTCTCAGCATCCGCACGGGCAGCCTGGGAATCCTTTCTGAGGCGCTGCACTCCAGCCTGGACCTGCTCGCCGCCATCCTCACTTATTTCTCCGTGCGCATTTCAGACAAGCCCGCCGACGCCGACCACACCTACGGCCACGCGAAATTCGAGAGTGTCTCCGCCTTCGCGGAAACAGCGCTGCTCCTGATGACGGCCGCTTACATTATCTGGGAGGCCATTGAGCGACTGCTGCTTCGGCAAACCCCCGTGTATCCCAGCCTTCTCGCCATCATCCTTCTCGCGTTGATGATCGGGATCGACTGGACGCGCGCTCGCCGCATTTCTCGCGTCGCGCATCAATACCCCAGCGAAGCTCTGGAAGCGGACGCGCTCCATTTCTCGACCGACGTTTGGAGCACTAGTGTCGTCCTCTTCGGCATCATCGCCGTGTGGCTGGGCCAGAGTTTCAGCATTCCCTGGCTGCGTTTCACGGACCCCCTCGCCGCGCTCGCCGTCGCGGGAGTGATTATTTGGGTGGGAGCGCGCATGGGCCGGCGCACTCTGGAAGCTCTGCTCGATGTCGCGCCCAAGGGATTGCAAAGCAGGATTCTCGCGGCCGCGCAGAAGGTCGAAGGCGTCCTCAGCGTCGACCGCGTCCGCCTCCGCCGCGCCGGCCAGCGCTATTTCGTCGACGTCACCATCAGCGTCCCCCGCACCACCAGCCTCGAAGAAGCCCACGCCACCAGCGACCGCGTCGAGCGCCGCATCGGCGAAATTGTTCCCTCCGACGTGGTGGTTCACATGGAGCCGCGCGCGCGTTCCGGCGAAAATTTCCTCGAAACCATTCGCGCCACCGCGCAGCGCCGCGGCCTGGCTGTCCACGAATTATCCGCGCATCAAATCGACGGTCGGCTGTTCGTCGAATTGCATCTCGAAGTCGACGAGCATTCCAGCCTGCGCGAAGCCCACCGCCTCGCCACTGCTCTCGAGCAGGATTTGCTCCGCCAGGCCGCCGGCGCGCACATCAATATTCACATCGAGCCGCTCGGCACCCACATTCCCGGTGGCGAGGAAATGAAGGAACTCGCCGTCCGCGTCCGCGACTTCATCAACAGTCTCGGCGCCGAATATCACGAGTTCACCGATTGCCACGACGTTCACGTCCGCGTCGTCGAGCACAAAATTCTCGTCTCCTGCCACTGCGCCATGGACGGCGCGCTTCCCATCACCCAGGTCCACGACGTCACCGCCGCCCTCGAGGATCGCGTCAAGGAGCAGTTCCCCCAAATCTACCGCATCACCATCCACCCCGAACCCGTCGACGAAACCTAGCGTCCCGGGGGAACTTTTCCTTGCGCTGTGCTGTCTAACGGGTTGACCACGAGCTGTCCGGAAGGGTCCGCGAGGAACGCTTGAGAAGGAAGTTAGCGATCGCGCTCGGTGTGCTCATTGTCTTGTGCGGCTGCTTTCTATTACGTTGCCGTCACAAACGCGGGCAATCCGAGCAATATGCAGTCTACTCGGCCTACATAGTATCTCGCTTAACCGGCGAGTCGCATTCCCTCGGAGGGCGCGAGGGCGCCGTCGTTATCCTGGCAGCGAGCAAATTTGCAGACCATCGTTTCCTGCTTGCTGGCGTTTGGAGGGCGCGCCGCCTGCCCTCCGTCCGAACATCAACGCTCTTCAGTTTCGCACTGGCGAATGCTCACGGTGAGAAATTCAATAGCAAGTTCGTCTTGCCTGACCGCTACGTGCTCGCAAGTTCGGCAGAAGTGCAAGAATACGGCACATGGGATTTCTTAGTCCGCTTTCCATCGAACTATGGGTACATAACGCTGTCCCGTATAGGTTTCAGCGCGGACTTCAAGCAGGCGGTTTTCTATACCGAACACATTTGCGCCCTTTGCGGAAACGGCGAATTCGTATTGATGCAAGAGGTGAACGGTTACTGGATTGTTCAAGAGGAATCTTATACTTGGGTTTCTTAACGCTCCAGCCAAGCCGTTCGAATGGCACTCCGTGCTAGAACGTCACATCCTTGACATGCGTGGCGATGAACCAGCTATTCCCCCACGCATCCTTCACTCCCGCGCTGCGGTCGCCATACGGCTTGTCGTTCGGCGCTTCAATTGACGTCGCCCCCGCCCGCAAGGCCTGCGCGTAGACCGCATCCGTATCCGGCACGTACAGATGCAAATGGCATTGCGTCTGCCGGTTCGCGCGAAAAGCTTCATCGATTTCGATTTGCCCATTCCCGATGAAAACCGTCGCGTGCGCGATTGCCCCTCCCGGCCATTTGTGAACGCCTTCGGCCTTCGCGCCAAACGCTTCTTCGAGGAACGGAATCATCTTTTCGGCGTCATGCAAGTGCAAATAGGGCTGCACCGTTGGCTGCGGGGGCAAAGATCGTGCGTCCGGTGGAGGATCAGTTCTACGGGGAGCGAGTGGGTCAAATCGCGGATCCTTTTGGCTACACGTGGATTATTGCAACGCACAAGGAAGATGTGTCGAC
>DASRQP010000322.1:0-12160 GCA_035696585.1 Candidatus Acidiferrales bacterium
AAATGCGCAGGGCGAGGAGTTTTTCATCGTCTCGTCGGTGGACTTGCAGAAACACCAGGTGGTGCTGATGCGCCCGACGCAGTTGACCGTCGTAGCGACAATTGGCCCACAGACCGCTTATTTAGGGGAAAAAGGGCAAAAACTTGACGTAAAAGCAATGAAGGCGGGAGATACAGTCTGGGGGATCACAAAGCCCGGGCCGGACGGTTCGGTCACGGCCGTGCGGCTTCGCCAAGGTGCGATGACACCCGCCGAACTGCACAAACTCTATCTGCAACTTCCGGCGGGTAACACCTATTCCATTCCGATGACTCCTCGCCCACAAAGCGGCGCACAAGCAGCGGCTCCGGTCACCGCTTCCGGCGGACCGCCTTATTCAACTCAACTGGGTCGCCCGCGGACGCGCCACCATCGTCCTGAGGCTCTGTAATCCTGCACAAGCCTCACGGATTCGATTAGACCTCACTTCGACGAATCTGGCGGCGTCGCCGCGATCGCAGGGATATTAGCGCGCCGAATCTGTTCGTTCAGCGCAGCCAGATCCTTCTCCTTGATTTCCTTCCACTGCGCTATCAACTTGTCGGCTTTGCCACTCAAATCCGCATACGCCGCATCATCCGCAGCGGTCGGCGCGTTATCCGAGCCTTCCATGAACTCGGCGATACCTTTCAACTGATCGTTGATCTCATCGGGATAGTTCAAATCCTCCTCGCTGGCTTTCATCTGCCCTTGCCAAAGCTGGTCGTCAATCGGCTTCATCTTTTTCTCGATGGCGTCGGCGCTTTCGAGGATCGGTTTATCTTGCGCGTTTGAGCCAAGCCGCTTGCGAAGCACCGCGAGTTGCGTTTTCACGGAGTTCATCTCGTTCACGGTTTCGTCCGTAAGCGAAATCTCGTCGCGAATCTTGAGCGACAGATCGAACTCCTTCCGCAGGTCTTCGGGTGAATTTTTCACGCGCGGATCAAGCTTCACCGTAAGCGGCTCGGTAAATGTTTTCCCTTCAGCCGTCAGACGCACTTGATAGCTCCCCGGCAATGCGAGTGTGCCCTTCGGCGTATCCGCGCTGTCCCACACCTGCCCCGGAATCAGCGTGGGCGTTTCATAGCGCAAATCCCAGACGAATCGGTTCATCCCCGCCTTATCGGGAATCGCTTCGGCCGGATTGAATTCGTCGCCGGCTTCGGAAGGCTGCTCGTCTTTCTTCTTGGATTCGTTGGTGTATTTGCGGACGACTTTGCCGCTGGAGTCGAGAATTTCCAGAGTGACTTTGTCTTTATCGGCGGGCTTGGTCTTCAAATAATAATCGATGACCGCGCCATCCGGCGCATTCTGCCCATACAGTGCGAAAGCGAGCGGGTTCGCGGAACCGAGCCGCGTCCGCCATGCGATACCCGGCCGAAACAGATGCGCGGCATCGTTGGATATGTCGCGATTCCACTGGCGCAGCGGAGACACGTCATCGAGTATCCAGAATGAGCGACCTTTCGTGGCAATCACGAGGTCATCGTTTTTCACCACCATGTCCGTCACTGGGACGACTGGCATATTCAACTCCATAGGCTGCCAATTCGCACCGTCGTCGAAGGAAACGAAAATCCCTGTTTCCGTCCCACAGTAGAGCAAGTCTTTCCGCACGGGATCGGCAGTCACTGCGTGAACGTAACTCCCCGATTGTGGCAGGCCATTTGTGATTTGCGTCCACGTCTTTCCGTAATCGGTCGTTTTATAAACGTATGGATGGAAATCATCGAGACGGTGCCGGTCTGCCGCCACATAGGCCGTTCCTGCCGCGAACGGTGAAGCGGCGATCAAACCGATGCGCTCCCACTCGGGCATTCCCTTCGGAGTCACATCACTCCACGTCTTTCCGCCATCGCGCGTGACGTGAACCAGTCCATCGTCGCTGCCAACCCAAATCAGGCCGCGTTCGAGTGGCGACTCCACGACGGAAAAAATCGTGTCGTAATATTCCACGCTTGTCTCGTCGATCGTGAGGGGTCCGCCCGAAGGCGCCTGCTTGCTCTTGTCGTTGCGCGTCAGGTCTGGACTGATCGCTGTCCAATTCATGCCACCATCGGTTGTCTTGAACAGCTTTTCTCCGCCGATATAAACGGTGTTCGAGTCGAACGGCGAAATTGCAATCGGCGCCGTCCACTGAAAGCGGTGCGGCAATTCGCCTGCGCTCCACCCGCTCGGATTCACGGGCCACACGGTGACATCCTGCACCTGCCCCGTATGCCGATCGAGCCGCGTGATGATCCCCCAATTCCCGCCCGCATACACGATGTCCGGGTCTTTCGGGTCCGCGACGATGTAGCCGCTCTCGCCTCCAGCCACGTCGTACCAATCTTTGTCGGTGATCAGGCCGTGATCGGTGCGGCTGGCAATCGCCACCGTGGAGTTATCCTGCTGCGCGCCATAAACGTAATACAAAAAGCGATTGTCGACGCTGACGTGATAAAACTGCGCCGTCGGCTGATTGTCTTCGTCTGTCCAAGTCTTCCCGCCGTCCACCGAAATCGTTGCGCCCCCATCGTTTCCTTCCATCAAGCGCTTGGGATTTTGCGGGTCGATCCAAAAGGCGTGATCATCTCCGTGCGGAGCGGCAATCGGGGTGAAGTGCGCGCCGCCGTCCGTCGAGCGATACGTTCCGGTATTCAAAATGTAGATCGTGTCCGTCGACTTCGGGTCGGCAAAGATGTGCATGTAATACCACGCGCGTTGCAAGAATCGCTGGTCGCCGTTGACGAACTCCCAGCTTTTTCCCGCATCATCCGAGCGATAAAGTCCACCCTTCTTCGCTTCGATCAGCGCGTAGACGCGATCCGAATCCGAGCCCACAGCCAATCCGATGCGCCCATAAATCCCGTCGGGCAATCCATGTTCTGTAAGTTGCTTCCAGGTTGTGCCGCCATCCTCTGATTTGAAAATTCCGCTGCCAGGTCCGCCGCTGGTGAATCCCCAGGGCGTGCGAATTTCCTGATACATCGCCGCATAGAGAATGTGCGAATTCGAGGGGTCGAAAACCAGGTCCACCGCCCCCGTCTTGTCATCCTTATATAGGACTTTCTGCCAAGTTTTTCCCGCGTCCGTCGAACGGAATACGCCGCGCTCTTCATTCGGCCCGTAGGCATGGCCAACGGCCGCGACGAAAACGTTGTTGGGATCCTTCGGGTCGACTAGCACTTTCGCGATGTGGCGTGTGTCGTCGAGCCCTAAATGCGTCCACGTTTCGCCGCCGTCGGTCGACTTGTACACACCGTTGCCGAAGGAAATATTCCCACGCAGGCACGCCTCGCCCGTCCCGGCATAAATCACATTTGTATCCTGCGGATCAATCGCGACCGCGCCAATCGACGCAATGGGCTCCTTGTCAAACATGGGCTGCCAAATTCGGCCCGCGTCCGTCGTCTTCCAGATGCCCCCTGTGACCGCGCCGAAGTAGTACACGTCGGGATTGCCCGGAATTCCAGCGACGGTTTCGACGCGTCCGCCACGAAACGGGCCAATCGAGCGCCATTTCAATCCGGACCACATGCTCTTGTCGAGCGTCTGCCCCGATGAACGTAAAGAGCCGAAAAGCGCCAGCACAAGCGTCCCAAGCACTACCACGGCCAAGCTGCGAGCGAGCTTCATTCCTGATCCTCCCGAAATTGATTCAAAGTGATGCGAACTCTATGGGCATAAGTGCAAGTCGGCAATCCTAATACTTTCGGTGGCAAACGCGTAGGAATTTCAGAGCGAGGCAGGCAAAGGGTTTAGTCCAGTGAATCTTTCTGGCGGATGCCGCAGGCCGGGCATCGAATCATTGAAAGGGCACGATAACTGTACCGGCATGAACCTTCGTTTCACTCGCGTCCACTTTCCTTCAAGACACACGCGTACAGAAAGTACCAGTCATTTTGCGCGTTTTGAGGGCAATCGCCGCAAGCGGTACGGTTGCGTGCTCACCGTGTAAGTATGTCGTAGTACTCCGCCGCGACGTGACGAGTCAGCGTTTAGGGCCTGATCGGCCACCCGGTTGCAACCTATTCCTCGTACGTTACGCGGCTTGTCTTCGATCCGCGCAGCGAGACAAAACTATGATCCCAGTTCTCATGCTCATGTTCTCAGCGATGGCGCTGGTCAAATTCTTCCTGTCGTATTGCCGCTCAATTCTGGCGACGTACGCCGAAGTGGAACTCTCGCCTGCGACTCGCGAGCTTATCGGCCTGGGGCCGGACGAAATTCGAGGCGGACAATTCGGGCGCTTGCTCGGCCTCTTGCACGTTGCGCCGAGCCCGGGCGGCGACCAATGGCACTTGGGAATTGTTTCGACCTACTATCGAATCATCTCGATGATCGATATGTCCGTCGCGCAAATGGTGCCTGTCACGCAAAGCTGGACTGAACGAGAATCCACGCGCTGCGCCTATTTCGCCGCGGCTGCTCTAAATCGCCGCATCGCGACCATCACCCAGTAAATAGGACTGTTTCAGATAAGCGTTAGGAATTGCCGCCAGAATTCGCCAGGTTACAATTCGCGAAGAAGCCATGAACGCCCGACTTGAGTAGACCATCCCGCAATGCTATGCTCCTTGATGTCTGCCGCATATCTGCTGACGGGCGGGAGTGGTTCAGTGGCAGAACGCTAGCTTCCCAAGCTAGAAATGAGGGTTCGATTCCCTTCTCCCGCTCCAACGAATTAAACGGGTTGAGCGAACGCTTCATTTTCCATATTTTCCAAGACCACTTTCGCTCTCGTGCTTCTTAGTATCAGCCTGCTCACCTTGGCAGATTTCGGCCTGCTTCTCGACTCCTAACGAGATTCATGATCGCAGTCCCGTTTGCGTGACCGGCGCACGGTGAACAAGGTCCTTGCCGCCGGGTGGTAATTTCCACGAAGTACAGCGGAGAAATGCTCACGCGAGCGACTGACCATCTTTTCCGCGATCCGTTCCTTTGGCGTGGATATGTGGCGTGATACTATACGCTAGATTTCGAAGAGAGGCTTGACGGTGACCGCGACTCCACAGTTCCATAGAAACCCTGCTAGAGATTATGTGAGTTCCAGGAAACGATTGGTTTTGGAATGCAACAGATTTGGCTCTGGCTGGTCTATGTTGGCGTGATTAGTTGTGCAGTACCTCTTCGTATGGAGTATGGCAGCTCGCAATCCAGGATTTCAGATTGCGACCTTCCTTGGTCCCGCATGATACCAAAAATCAGGAGCTGAGCGTGGCAACCACCGAAACCCAGTTATCGCCTACTTCCCCGGTTCCAGCAGCATATGACCGTCATATGGAAGATATCGGGTACATGACCTGCATGACACTCGTGATGCTCGGCAATTATGCGCAAACGGGCCATTTTGGTGGGCCTCTGGCCTACACACCGTATAACGTTGCTGTGCATCTCGCCGGACCGGAGTTAGGCGGTCTACGCTACGACTACCGCCGTCCCAAGCATCCTTACGCGGATAAATTCATGCTGGCCGGGGGGCATTGTGTTCCGACCTGCTACGCCCTGTGGATGATCATGGGTCAGGCCTTGGTGCGGAAGTTCGAGATGACCGGCGACCAGCGCTACAAAGTAGATCCGAATGTCGCCATGCTGCCGGTGGATGCCCTTGGATTTCGCCGGGGCGCAGGCGCCCTCAAAACGCTCTTGCCAAGCTTGGGACTGGGAGATCACCCTCTGTTTGCCCAAGCCAAGGAGCGCGGTATCCGCGCTCTGGCCGGCCATGCCGAATCGACAGATCTTACCAATGACGTGAATGGCGGACCTTCCGGCGTTGGCATCGCTACAGCCGCCGGGAAAGCCGCATTCTGGGATTTCGTTGGCGCCCCAAGTTCCCCCAAAGTAATTGCCTTCGAGGGCGAATTTGCGATGACCGAGGGCCATGCTCAGGAGTTGAAGACACAGGCGCTCGCGCTGCAAGTCGGCAAACGCTTGCGGATTCTCTTGTCCGACAACAACAGCGGCATTGACGACTCGCTGCGTGGCGGCGTTATTGCCGAAAAATATGACCGCTACAGGATCATCGATCAGTGGACTTCGTATGGTTGGAACGTGTTCACAATGGACGACGGCCACGATTACGGGCAGATCGTGGCCGTGCTGAAAGCTATGGAGGAATGGGATCCGGCGGATCGGCGTCCGATGATAGCGATTGGCAAGACCCTCAAGGGCTACTGGCCCGGGGCGATCCACAAGGAGATCCCCAATTATGGCCCGCAGGTGCTTGGCTACGCCAGCCATCCTTATTCGCTTAAGATGAACTCAGCCTATTTTGTCGCCCTGGCAGAAACGTTTGAGCGCCGCTATGGTGTCGAATTCAGCGGCATCCGTCAGGGGCCAGTGACGGATCCCAGAGAGCGCCTGATCCAGTTCAAGACCAACATTGACATTGTCATGTCGGTGCTTGACCGTAATGGCTTGGGCGACTGGCTCGCGGACCGGTTGGTATCGATTGGCGATGCAGTGAAGGATGAGCTTCCCGTTCGCATTGATGTCCGGCACGATCCCTTTCTTGATGAACGCTTGAGAGTCGCAAATCTGCCGCGCGAACCACAACAGCTTTCGGTAACGAATCCAATTTCGGGAAAACAGAAGGAATTGGGGATTGCTCTGTTTCGCAAACCTGGGGAAGCTGCAGGAGCAAGGCGGGCCATTTCGGAAATCATTAAGTGGACGAATTACGTGACCGATAACCGATTTCTGACCTTAGCCGCCGATCTGTCCGAGTCGATCAACGTCGAGCACGGCAGTCTTTGGGGTCATTACGATCCGGAGAAAAACCCTCTCGGCACGCGCTTGAAGGCTGGCATTCAGGAAGCAGGCAATGTCTCGACCGCTATCGGGCTTGTAAGCCAGAGTGCGTCCGTCGACCCCACGAAATTTGCGGGAGTGTGGGCCCTCAGTGGCACCTACGGCGCTTTCACGCCGCTGATGTACACGCCCGCCCGCGTGTGGAGCCAGCAGAACCAAGACAGCAAGTTTCGCATGGGGGTGCTTCACATTTTGGCAGCGCATTCCGGACCGGAAACAGCGGCGGATGCCCGGACCCACTTCGGCATTTTTGCGCCACAGGTGTGGAAACTCTTTCCGCAGGGACAGACCATCCATTTGAATTTCTGGGATTACAATGATGTGGCGCCGGGGTATTTTGCCGCAGCGGAGATTGCTGCGCGCGACCCCAAGGTGGGCATTATCATTCTTGAGGTGGCGCGGCCCGATTTTCCGGTGGCCGACCGCAGCCGTTTTGCCGATCCCGATGTCAAAGCCGCCGCCAAGGGGCTTTATGTAATTCGCGATTTTGCGCCGGACAGACCCCGTCAGGGCTACGTGATCGTTCAGGGCGCCAGCGCAACCATGAATGTCGTAAAACAGCTGTCTGACTTGGACGAGCGTGGAATCAACGTGAAAATCATTTGTGCCGTCAGCGAAGAACTGTTCGACAGGCAGTCCGACAGCTACCGCCGAGTTGTGCTGCCCCCCGAAGCCCTTTATGACCTGATGGTGATCAGCTCTGGCACGCGACGTGTCTGGCCCATCCGCAACGTCGGCCCCCTCACCGACAAATATTCCCTGACCTCTGATTGGGACAATCAATGGCTGACCGGCGGCCTGGAGTTGGAGGTGGTTGCGGAAGCCCATTTGGACCAGGCGTCGATTCTCGCGGGCATTGACCGCTTCGCACAACAACGTGCCGAGCGCTTAGCGTGCCAGCGGGAATTACTGGAAAATGCACACTGCTAGATGGGCGGGTGAAGCCGGCGTCCTGCAACACCGGCGCGGATAGTTTTTCGACACTTCAGCGCGAATCCGAGCTGCGCAAACTCTTTGCCCCCGGCGTGATTTCCGCGAAGTACGTCGAAGAAATGCTCACGCGAGCGACTGACCACCCTTTCATTTTCCATTATTTTCCAATTAAGGCCAAAAAAAATGACGCTAAGTGCCGCCGCTCCAACAAATGGATGCGAACCGTACTTACTACCTTACCCGTTCGCAGCCACCGCGCTGGCTGCGCTACCAATGAAATTGGCTTCGGATGGACCAATGGTGTTTCTCGAATTGCTGCACCAACTCCCACCGGCGCAACTCGCCCGCCTGACGAACCTGATTTGACTCGAGAACCGCGCTGATCCCAGAAAGAGCCTTCGTTGTTTGTCACGTTTGTGCAGCAGGACGAGTCTAATCTCCGGCTCTAGGATTCAACTTCAGCGGGCAGGAGAGGTTCATGCTACTGATCATAATTATTCTGGTGGTGCTTTTGTTTGCTGGCGGTGGAGGCTATTACGGCTACTCAAGATGGGGAACAGGCGGTGGATTGGGAGTGGTTGGCACCGTTCTGGTGATTTTGCTTATTTTGTACCTACTCGGCGCACTGCGGTTTTGAGGAACTCAAGGTTGCCGTGCCCGTACGTATGCTCCGCGCACTGGCTGACAAGACCAACCATCTCGTGTTTGGCCGTAATTGCAGCGGGCCGTAGGCTTACGCATGGGCACGAGTACTTTTCGGTGCGGAATTCTCTTTCGTCAACAACTCTCCGACAGTCTTGATTAATGCCCGTCCACTGCCCGTCTTAGGGAACACGCGCGCCACACCAGCCTGCCTCGCCGCCAGTGTGGTTTCAGGAGAATCATGAATTGTGTAGAGAATAACGGGCGCGGAGGGCAGTGCCTTGCCGATTTCTCGCGCGGCCTCCAATCCATCCATAACCGGCATGGCCAGATCAAGAATCACGGCGTCGGGCTTCAATTCTTGCGCCTTCAAGACTGCTTCCTGGCCGTCTCTGGCTCCCGCAACTTCCCATCCTCCGTCGCGCTCCAACATGCCGCGCAACAGTTTCCGTACCAGACCATTATCGTCGGCGATCAATATTAGCTTTCGCGCATGATACGTGGAATCCCGATCATCACTTGGTTTTCTGGTTTCACTCATGGCTCATCTTGACCGCGAAGTTGCGCGAGCTCTATAGGGCGAATCTCGTATCTTTGGGGCATTTCTTTCCCTACGGTTATATCCTGGCGAGTCGACTGATCCACTTTTGTAGGATTACCGAGGCCTAGTTCGTCTTGCGGGCGTAAGGGTAACGCGAGGATTTTTGCGGGTGCGCGCTGCGATATTCTTCCAGGTCTGTATCCGAGATGCGATAACTCGATTCCAAGGGATTGTTGGCGTGTCCGGCAAGCTCGCGATGCAGCTTGGTTGAACAAATCGACGGAGCATCTTGAAAACGCGCGCGATGCGCATCGAAAGCTTCGTTGGAAATCGATAGCTTGAACGCACGAATCGCGCCTTCTGAGACGTGCACGTTAAACGTGTACTCGCGGTCGAACGTTTTGACCTTGAAGCCAACATACTGCACGAAGAGGTTTTCGGTCACAGAGAAGCTCCCTTTACGTATCGCAGGCGACTGCGCTGCGTTACAGCTGGCTGGTTACCGCCTTCCCCCGCCACGATCACTACCACCGCGGTCACTACCGCCCCGATCTCCGCCGCCACCGCGACCCCCACGGCCGCCACCACCGCCGCCTCCGTGACCGCCCCGGCCGCCGCCTGCGCCTCCGCTGCCGCGATTACCGAACCCGCCGCGATTTCCGCCGCCCTCGCCGCGTGGCGCTTGCGGACGCGCTTCGTTCACCTGCAGAGCGCGGCCTTCCATCATCGTTCCGTTCAGCTGCGAAATCGCGCGCGCTGAATCCTCTTTTGGTCCTAGCTCGACGAATCCGAACCCGCGCGAACGTCCTGTGCCCATATCGCGAACAACGCGGGCGGACTGCACTTCGAACCCCTGACTGGTGAACATTTGCTGCAGGCTTTCGTCGGTGACTTCGAACGGCAGGTTCCCTACGTAGAGCTTTGCCATGGAAGGGACTCCTTAAACTGCTGTGCCGCAGCGACCTTCCTGGAATTGGCACACTGAGAGGCTTTCCCGGGAATCCGCTGCCAAACTGGTTCTTTTCGGTTCGCTTTACCGATGCTTTGTGGCGGGCCTGACTTAATTTGAGATGCTAGCGGGAGTCTGCGCGTGGCAAGCTCCCGCTAATTTTGGTCTACTGACTAGAGGCTAGTTACGTTAGCGGCCTGCAAGCCCTTAGGGCCTGACACGACGTCGAATTCGACAGCTTGTCCTTCATTCAGCGACTTGTAGCCTTCCGACTGAATCGCCGAAAAGTGAACGAAAACATCTTCGCCCGACTGACGCTGGATGAATCCAAAGCCCTTGCTCGCATTGAACCACTTTACTGTTCCTTGTTCTTTTGACACTTGTGTTTCCTCTTCTTTATTTTAAGCTATTTGCGCCTCGCGACCGCCTCCAGCCGTAAAGCAAAAAAGGCTGCAAGTTTGTACTTGCAGCCCCTTTAATCGAATCTAGGGGTTTTACAAGAGCAACAAACGCAGCCTCAGAATACCATAGTCGGCCCTGAAGGGCTAGCGAATTCGCCAGCGCGCCAAGGGCCAAGTGTTCAAAAGGCGACACAAATTATTAGCTCTTGTTTCTACCCGCGTAGCGTCTCATTTGGACGCATCATTCCAGCTGGCACAATCCGCGATTTTCGGGCACATTTCATTCTGCGAATAATCGGTTGGATGAGGAGCCGCCATGCGCTGGAAGGTTGGCCGCTTTTGCTTTAGATTGCGTACCGGACTGATACTTTTCGCGCTGGCATTTTCACAGTTCGCGAATGCTGCGCAAAATCCGACGGCGAAACAAATTGACGCAATTTTTTCCGCGATCACATCGGCGGACGAGCCCGGCCTCGCCGTCGTGGTGCGACAGGACGGCCGCACCGCATTTATTCGCGGGTATGGTTCGCGCGACTTGCGTTCGAGCTTGCCCATCGACGAGCACACGAATTTTCGCCTCGCATCTTTCACCAAGCAATTCACGGCAATGGCAATTATGCTGCTCGTGCATGATGGGAAGCTGCGCTACGGCACAACGCTCGCCGATGTTTTCCCCGGGTTCCCCGCGTACGGCCGCACGATAACGATACGCAATTTGCTAAACCACACCTCAGGCCTTGCCGCTTACGAAGACCTGATGGACAAGAAATACGCGGGCAAATCCTGGGAGGAAATTCCGCAGATCAGCGACGCGGCCGTGCTCGCGTTGATGGAGCAGCAGACGGCAACGAAATTCACACCGGGAAGCAAGTGGGAGTACAGCAATTCGGGATATTGCGTGCTTGCGATGGTGGTCGAGAAAATCTCAGGAGTGTCGTTCGCGGAGTTTCTGCATCAGCGAATTTTCGTGCCGCTCAAAATGGAAAACACCGTCGCGCACGTTTACGGCAAGGACCACATCGCGAATCGCGCTTACGGTTATACGAACGATGCGGGAGTGTGGCTCGAAACCGATCAAAGCCCGACGTCAGCCACGCTGGGAGACGGCGGAATTTATTCCTCGCTCGACGATTTAATCAAGTGGGACGACGCGCTTCGCAATCACACGCTGCTTAACGCCGAGGAAATGCGTCCCGCGGTAACACCGGAAAACTCCGCCGCTGTGTTGCCCGAAAACGTAGACGACTTGCCGAAAGCCGCCGGCGAGAAACCGCTCGCGTATGGCTTCGGGTGGTTCCTGGACCCCTATCGCGGACACGCGCGCATGTGGCATTACGGCAGCTCGATTGGTTTCCACACCATCATCCAACGCTTCCCCGCCGACAATCTGACGATAATTATTTTGTCGAATCGCTCGGATTTAGATTTATCGGCGCTCTCGCTCAAAGTCGCTGATCTTTATTTTCGTTAGCCGCAGCATCATCCCGTCATTCTCGCGTTGCGGTCGGCTGTCCCGTTTTCTTCTCATGCAAGCCGATCCATGCGGCGAGCGCGGCGCTTTTGTGGTCCTGCGTCCACGGAAGGCCGATTGACTTCCCCATTTGTGAAATTTTCTTCACGGCGGCCGTTGCTGATTTTCCCAAGACTGACTTAGCTTGTGCTTCCAAGTCGCGTTCTCGAACACCCAACACTTGAATCTTCAGTTTCTCGCAGGCGGTCCAGACTGCGCGCCGGAAGAATTCTCCTTCTGCTGTGTGGATCAACGGGTGGGAGGCGAGTATCTCCGAAAGAGACGGAAGCGCACGTCCAGACGCTAGCACGACGGCGCACGTTTTCACGGCATAATCGCGGTCACGCAACTTCTCAATCACACTTTGGATTGAT
>DASRQP010000323.1:0-6200 GCA_035696585.1 Candidatus Acidiferrales bacterium
ATTGCTTGCCAAGAAAGAAAACGTCGCGCCGCAACTTTTTCTCCTTCACCAGATGCTCGGCGGCGCCGTGGTCCGGGCCATCGCCGATCATCAACAGCTTCGCGGGCATCTTCTCGCGCACGAGCGCAAAAATCTCGATTACGTCGGTGATGCGCTTCACGGGACGGAAATTCGAGAGATGCATCAAAATCGGTTCGCCATTCGGAGCCCACTCGTTGCGGCGGCTCTGATCCTCGGGGCGGCAATAAAGGTCGCAATTCACAAAGTTGCGAATCACTTCAATCGGCCGGTGAATATCGAACTCCTCCACAGTGCGTTCGCGCAAGTACTCCGAAATGGCCGTCACGCCGTCGCTCTTCTCAATCGAAAAGCGCGTGATGGGCAGGTAACTGCGATCATTGCCGACGAGCGTAATGTCGGTGCCGTGCAGCGTGGTGATAAAGGGCAAGCGCCGCGGCGCGGACATTTCACGCGCCAAGAGCGCACTCACGGAATGCGGAATCGCGTAATGTACGTGGAGCAAATCGAGCGGCGCGGACTCGGCGACTTCCGCCATTTTCACCGCCAGCGCCAACGTGTACGGCGGATGATCGAAGAGCGGATACGTTGTCGTCTCCACTTCGTGGAAATAAATGCGCTCGTGCATCGGGTTCAGGCGCGTTGGCATCGCGTAACTGATGAAGTGTATCTCGTGCCCGCGCGCGGCCAGTTCCATTCCGAGTTCAGTAGCGACGACTCCCGAGCCGCCATACGTCGGATAGCATGTGATGCCGATGTTCATCAGAGTCCTCGAAATGTGCGACGCGCCGCTTGCGAATCGCGGACGCGCAATGCTAGATTCGCAAACTCTCGTCTTTTGTTTAGTCTCTTGTTTAGACGTCACGGAGCAGTCCCGCGATGCAGCGAGTTTCCGGAAAAGTGGCCATCATCACCGGCGGCGGGACCGGCATCGGCCGGGCCTGCGCACTCACATTGGCACGCGAAGGGGCGAAGGTGGCGCTCGCGGCGCGGCGGCGCGACAAACTCGAAGCAGTGGCGCGCGAAATTGCCGGAGCTGGTGGCGAAGCGCTGGCTCTCGAATGTGACGTCACGGAGAAAGCTTCCGTCGAGCACGCTGTACATGCAGTGGAAGAGCGCTTTGGGAAATTACATATCATTATCAACAATGCGGGCACGGTTCACGTCGGCTCAGTCGAGGAAACGTCCGACGATGACTGGAATCGCGTCATCTCCGTGAATCTTACCGGCACATTTCTAATGTCCCGCGCAGGCGTGCCGGCTCTCCGGCGAGCAGGCGGCGGCTCGATAATCAACATCGGCTCGTATCTCGGTATGGTGGCCATCAAACAGCGCGCGGCGTACTGCGCTTCGAAAGGTGGCGTTACGCTCCTCACCAAAGCCATGGCGCTGGACCACGCGCACGAAAACATCCGCGTGAATTGCATTTGCCCGGCGATGGTGGAAACGGAGATGGCGCTTGGCGCGATTTCTCGCGCAACAGATCCCGCCGCGTACCGCCGTTTGCGCGAATCGCAAATCCCCATCGGCCGCTTGGGCCGCCCCGAAGACGTGGCGAATCTCGCGCTCTATCTCGCCTCCGACGAATCGAGTTGGATGACGGGCGTGGCGTTTCCGCTCGATGGCGGAGTGACGGCGGCCTGACATGCGGCGCACGAAAAAAAGCCCGCCGAAAGAAATCGTAAAGCCTCTCACCATCACCGCGCTCGGACGCCGCTTCCATTTCAGCAACACGGCTCGCCAGTTCGGATTCCGGTTCGACGACGCGGGGCCCGGGCGCGCCGTGCTGAAAATGAAAGTCCTGCCGAAGCATAAGCAGATCCACGGCGTGGTGCACGGCGGCGTGCTCGCATCCATCGCGGACACGGCGGGCGGCCTCGCCACTTATTTGTCTTTGCCGCCCGGCTCGCGCACCGCTACCGTGGAGATGAAAATCAATTTTCTGGAGCCTGTCTCGCGTGGCACGATTTTTGCCGAGGCGCGAGTCATCCGCTTGGGAAAATATCTCGCGGTGGTCGAATGCGACGTGGTCGACGACCATAGGAAGCTGGTCGCCAAGGCGCTGATGACTTTCTCCGTCGGCGTGGACAAATCCCACAAATTAAAATGACGGCTCATCCCGGCATCATTGCATCAGACAATCGTTGCGGGCTTTACTTCCCCGCGCGGATTGGCTAACTTGAACGCAAGCCCCATGGAACCCCTCGGCACACAAAAAGAACTGCTCTTTACGCTGGTTTTGCAGGTCGGCGTCTCGGCTGCGCTGGCCGCTCTGCTTGTACGCTTTGTGAAGTTTCGCCGCGTGCTCTTCAATGAGATCCGCGATTCGGATCAAAAAGTTCTCCTACTGCTTTTTCTGACGCCGCCGCTCGCGATTGGAGTCTTCCTCCGCATCGTTGGCCACTACCATTTTTTTGACCTCACACTTCCCGGCGCGTTTTTACTGGGATTGCTCGGCGGAAGAATGGTCGGACTTCTCGGCGGCTCGATGCTCAGTCTGCCCGCATTCGGCAATCACGAATGGATCGCCACTCCGCTCGCCGCGCTCGTCGGTTTGCTCGCTGGAGTCATTCGTCAAGGCATGCCCAACAAAGAGGACGTCTGGCATTTCGGCCCATTCCTTTTTCTCAACATCCCGAAATCGCTTTGGCGGCTGGCGCGGTACGGCCAATTGAACTGGGCCATGGTTCCGCTTGGCGCGTGCGCGGTGCTCGAACTGGGTCGCTACGTTCTCGCGTACGCTGTCCACGGCAAGTGGCTCTACACGCTCGCGTATCCTGACTGGCGTTGGGTCCCGCTGATCGTTTTGGCCACAGTGATGTGCGTCGCGATGCCCATCAAAATCTGGAACAACACGCGCATCGAGATGAACCTCGAACAAAATCAGCAGCTGCTGCTCAAAGCGCGCATGGACGCGCTCTCCAGCCAAATCAATCCGCATTTCCTTTTCAATACGCTGAACACCGTTTCATCGCTCGTCCGCTACGATCCCGATATGGCGCGCATCGTGGTAATCAAACTTTCGAATATTCTGCGACGCTTGTTGCGCAAGCACGAGACGTTTGTGCCGCTCCGCGACGAGCTCGACTTCATCGACGATTATCTCGATATCGAAGTCGCGCGCTTTGGCCGCGACAAATTGCAATTCTTCAAGGAAGTCGACGAGAGCACGCTCGATACTTTTGTCCCGAGCATGTTGTTGCAACCAATTATCGAGAATGCGATTCGCCACGGCCTTGCGCCAAAACTCGAAGGCGGCGAAATCCGTCTGCGCACGCGCACAGTCGACGGCCGGCTGACCATCGACATTGACGACAATGGCATGGGGATTTCGTCGGACCGCCTCGTCAGGATTTACAACAATGGAATCGGCATCAGTAATGTGCGCGAGCGTTTGCGCCTGCTATACGGCGATCAATTCCGAATGGACATCCACAGCCGCGAAGGCGACGGCACGCAAATCCGCATCGAAATCCCCGAATTGGTCTCCGCCGTCACGTCGGCCTTGATTTAACCCCGTCATGGCTCGTTTTGCTCAATTCCAGTCAGAGTACAGGTACCAGTGTTCGGCCAAATGGCGGTATTCGGAACCATCGCCTGTCGTACTCTCCTGCTTCCCAGAGTCGTGCTGCTCAGTGCAAGGAAGAAACGTGTTTTTCGAGAATTCAATCTTCCGACAATACACGAGGCCCTTAGACGTTCCACTGACAACGCTTCCTGCTGTGTAGAAAATGAAGTAGATATCACCTTGGTCGTCTTCGCTAAACCCGTCGCTTAAGCCCACTTTGCGGAACAGCTTGCGGTAGTCATTCCATCTATCCGCCGTGATACCCCACTGCGACTCCGGCCTTGGCCACTCAGTGGAGTCTATGCGCCAAGTAAAGTCATCAGCGATGCGACTCATCGACGAGTCCATTTGCGCCATCGAAACCAAGGTTTCAAGATCACCGCGATGCTCGTTAAATTGTTTCGTCATCGAATCGTCAGAAGGAGCCGACCAAAACCACTCCAGAGCTCTAGCGCTTGCCCATCCCAACGCAACCGCGATGACAACGGTTAAGGCAGCAAGATAGGCCACTCGTCGAAGACGCTGGGTTTGCAGGCCTGTGGTGCTAAACCACACGATGATGAGGACTCCCGCTGAATAGACAAATCCATTTGCCGCAAGCATCGGTAGCGGTGATGCACAGCAGTTAGGTGAGATAATGCCGACGAGGTCTATGCCAGGCGTCAGTAGTGAGACTCCGACTAGAGCAATTCCGAGATTAGATCCGAGCGACATCAAAACCAGAAACACCAAGACGGTAAAACCGGTCCCAACGAGGAGGGCTATATAAACGCGATATCTAAGCATTAGTTAGTTCCACCGATAATTCCGCTCAGAACGCAATCAATGGTAGCGCGAAATTTCTAGTCCTCCAACGGTACTGCTATAATGATTCGTTTTCGGAGGCTCGCGAAGACTCGTTCATGGCTCGCAAGAAAAAAACGGGGAAGGCGCGCATCGTGGCGCGCGCGGAGTTGCCGACGCGATACGGGAAATTCACGATTCTCGGCATTGACGGCACGAACGCCTCAGAAAGCGCTGTCGCGCTGGTGCATGGCAAGCTTCGTCGCAGAGACGCGCCGCTCGTCCGCATTCATTCGCAATGCCTGACGGGCGACGTGTTTCACTCCGAGCGGTGCGACTGTCGCGCGCAGCTCGAAATGGCTCTCGAGCGCACATCGCGCGCGCGCTGCGGAATCGTTCTTTATTTGCCGCAGGAGGGCCGCGGAATCGGCCTGATGAATAAATTGAAGGCTTACGAATTGCAGGATCGCGGCATGGACACGGTCGAGGCGAATCGCAAGCTTGGCTTCGAGGCTGACCATCGCGATTATCGCTTCTGCGCGCAGGCGCTGAAGCTTCTCGGCGTCCGCGCGGTGCGATTACTCTCGAATAATCCGGATAAAGTCGCGCAGCTCGAAGCCGGAGGAATTAGCGTCGCCGAACGTGTCCCCTGTCAGCCGCCAACAACGCGCCGCGCGCGCGGTTACCTGCTCACCAAGAAGCAAAAGCTAGGCCACCTGCTCGAAGGAATTTAGCCCGGCAGAGAAATTTTGTAATCCCGTGAGGGAACCGGAGTTTCTACAAATCCAAGAAAACAGCAGATTCCTCCTCGCGGCCGCTCGTCGGAATGACAGCGAGTAGAGTTTTTCAGCAAACTGTGGGGGCGCATCTTTAGCTGCGACGTAAGGCGTCGCTTTCTTCAGGGGCCTTGGTGAGATCAGACATTCGGCGCAAGAGAAGAAAAAGTGGATTTGCGGACTACAAGTACTTTGACTGGGACAAAAGGAGAAACTAGCCGCCGCCGACGAAGTGAACGATTTCGTAGGAATCGCCGGGCTGAACCAGAGTGTCCTGCCAATTTGCGCGCGGCAGAATATCGCGGTTGCGTTCAATCGCGACGCGCTCCGCCGTAATTCCCAGGTGCGCAAGAAGCGCAACGACATTTAGGCTGTCGGGAACTTCGCGTGGCTCGCCATTGATCACAACTTGAATTGTCACTTGCATGGAGATGTCAGGATTTAACGTCCGGCGGCGCCAGCTTGGCCTTGGAGCGCAGCGCGTAACGCACTTCGTCGTTCCCCGCTTCCGACTGAGCTCGAATCACCAACTCAGAGCCGTTGGCTCCCAGCGGCGGCATCGCAAAACGCAACTCCGCTACGCCATCATCTCCGGTCGTGGCCGAAAAACGCGCCTCATCTGTCACGCCCGTAATGTTTGCCTCTACGTTCGCATTCGCCACCGGCTCGCTGCCGCCGCGTCGCAAAACTTGCACGTCGAGCGTGGCCTTACCTGCCGCCAGCCACGAGTTCGCATTGCGCAGCCGCACTTGAATTCCATCGCCAGATGCGCGAACACCGCCACCGGTATTCGCCGGGACGGCAATCACTCCATCGCGCAGCGCGTCAATCACGGCGCGATGCTGAGCTTCCACGCGCTCGCGCAGCGCCTCTTCCGAGATTCCCGGCGCTGCAGCCAAATCCGAGTAATTCGACGTCCGCCGGTGAAAGACACGCCCGCCCTGATAAACCAGGGTCTCGATCAGGCAGTCCGGCTGCCCGTGGTCCTCCGTTTGAACGTGGCAAACCTCGCCGCCCACGTTCACGTCCGAGTTAAACCCTGAACTCATTGCAAA
>DASRQP010000324.1:0-6196 GCA_035696585.1 Candidatus Acidiferrales bacterium
GTATCCCGCGGAACTGCAACTGTTTCACCGCGCCTTCCGTTTTGCCAATCGCTTCCCCGATCTCGCGTATGCTTTTCTCTTCCGCAAACCGCATTTCAATCACCAATCGCTGCTCCGTCGGCAATTCTTTCACCATGCGATAGAGCCGCGCCCGCTCGCCGCTCGCTTCAAAATCGAATTCCTCTCCCGTTTCCTTGCCCGGATTCCCCTTCTCCCGCGCTTGTTTCCTCCATTTATCCGCCGTCGCGTTTGCGGCGATTCGCAAAAGCCACGCCGCGAACGGCGCCCCGCGCCATTCAAATTTCGCGATATTCGCCAGCGCCTGATGAAACACTTCGGAGGTTAGGTCTTGCGCGTCGTCGCGATTTCCGACGCGCCGCGCCACATACGCATACACCCGTTCGAAGTGATTTTCGTAGAGCTCCGCGAAGCGGCTCGGATCCTTCCGCGCCGCTTCCACCAGAAGCCGCTCGTCCACTTCGCTTTTCTGCTGCTTCAAACCATTCTCCGGAGTACGCGCCCTCACTACCATAACTGCCGGCGCGCGAAAAGGTTACGCGGAATTTTCGGGGAAAAGTCTTCCGGTGGAAGCGCAACACTGGAAGTCGTCGCGCGCTATCTGCTCCCCAGAAATTCCAGCACACGCTGAAACATCAGAGCGGCTGCGGCGGCATCGTAGGCGGGCATATCGGGGTCGGCGAAAAGATGGCCCGGAGCGGCGTAGATGTGCTGCTCGAAAGTGGCATCGCCGGCACGTACGCGCTCGGCCAGCGCTTCAATTACTTTTTCGTTCCGCAATGGGTCCTTGTCCGCAAAATGCACCTGCACGGGCACTGTCCCCGGCCACTTCGTCCAGCCGAGATCGCGAATGGGCAGCGGCGCGTGCATCAGGATCGCTCCGCGCGCGCCGGGCCGCGTTGCCGCAAGCAGTTCGGCGTACGCTCCTCCATTGGAAAAGCCGGCATAAACCAGGTCATTGCGGAGATGAGAAACTGCGGCCTGGCTGCGCGCAAGCATGCCATCAAATCCTAGTTCCTGGATCTTACGTACGGCGTCCATTCTGTCGCTGAAGACCTCGCCATCGTAAAGGTCAGGCGTATGCACCGTGTAGCCACACTGGCGAAGTCGCTCCGCCCATTGCAGCACTCCTGGCCTGAGGCCATATGCAGAGTGGTACAACACCACTTCCGGCCTGCCGGGGCGTCGCGCTTCAGGCAAGGTGTCATTCTTCATGCAAAGCTCCTTGGAATATGGTTCTGCGAAATATAGCTCTCTAGTTCGTTGCCGATGCTGCCGCACCTTTTCGCCCACAGTTGCGCAGCCAGCGCGAAAACCGCAGGAAAACATTCCAGCACGTAGCGTGGCTCCGGCGTTTCCACAGTGGTCAGAAATGCAGTACGAATCACGATGTATGCCACCAGGAAAAGCGCGGCAGGATCCTTTCGCACGCGCCACGCTCCGCCCAGCGCCATCAGCGCATACGCTATGCCCAGCAAGAAAAGTCCCAGCGAATAGCAGTATTGCGACGGGCTGTCCTCCCACCAATAGCCGATGGGCCAGAGTTTCCCCGATAACGGCAGCATCTCCACGCGCGGCGTGAACCACATCGAAAAACACCTCAGCAATGGCACGCGCAAATATGTCCGCAGCGGATGCCGCGCGGTCCGCTCGCGCGCAATCTCGGCGAATCCGCGATCGATTTCCGGCGTCATGTCCGTATCTTCGTTGTACGCCACCAGCAGCGCCGCCACTCGCGCCCGCTCGGCTGGTGAATCAAACGCCGAAGAGGGTATATCCTCGATATGAATCTCCTCGCCGTCCTGATTCCACATCACCTGATACACATCCCTGAAACGCCACAGCCATGTGCCGCTCCACGCGTAAAAACCGCGCGGCGTGAATTCATCGGGCAGCTCCGTGTAGCGCGGCGCGAGAAATTGCACTGTGTGCACCACGCGCCAATTTCGCGCGGCCCACGGCAGCAGCGGCAAAATCAGCCCGACGGCCAACAGGATTCCCGTTTGCAAAAGCCGCGGCCAATTTTTCGGCCGCCACCATAGCGCCACGAGCACCGCTCCAGCGGCGGCCAAAATCAACGGCGTCTCTGGCCGCACGAGCGCTCCAAGACCCACCACAATTCCGCCCATCAGCCAGGGCATGCGCGCAGTCGACTCACTCCGCGCAACAAGTCCCTGAGTCTGGCGCGCTCCGCGCAGCGCTTCCATCAGCACCAGCAATGCCAGCGCGCTCAGAAATATTGTCAACGTCTCCGTCAGCACCACCGCCGTGTAATTCGCAGTAAACGGGCACAGCGCCGCAAGCCACAACGCTGCCAGCGCGACGCGCCGTCGCGATTCCTTCGGCGCGAGCACCGCGGCCATCGCTGCAACAAGGAAGCAAGTCAGCACGCCCACAAGTGCCTGCACCACCATCACAGCGCGTGCGCTCTCGCCAAAGAAAATATAAATCGCCGCGAGAAATGCGGGATATCCCGGCACGCGGATGTCAACCGGCGTCAGTCGTCCCGCAATCTCCAGGCCATAAACTCCATGCCGCAACCAGTTATGCGCCAGTTGCTGGTAAATCGGTGTGTCACCTGCGCCATAAAACGGGAATCTCCATACAAAGTAGAGCCGCAGCGCAAACGCCGCCAGTACAGCGCCGGTTACATGCGCGCGCATCTTAAGAGAAGCGGTCATTGACAGTCTTTCCGCGGCCAGCTAGCTTGGAATGACGGCATGGTGAAGCGCAGCCCCATATTCTACGACGAAGAGCGCCGCCGCTGGCGCCGTACGCGCCGTATTCTGGAAGTTTCCGGCGTGTTTTTCACGCTGATTGTCGTTGTATTTTTCTTCAACATCATTCGCCGCCCCAACTTGCCTGAGATGCTTCTTCCGCAGCGCGGACAGACCTACCGCCCCGTTCCCCCGCGCCGCACGAATGCGAAACTAAAGCGCGTGGGTAGTCGTCCCGAGCGGAGTCGCAAAGTCGCCGCTCTCGGCAACATTCCCGAACATTATGATCCGCTGCGCGCGGCATTTTACGTCAATTGGGACTCCAACAGTCTCGCATCCCTGCAGCTTCACTATCACGATATTGATTTGCTGATTGCGGAAGAGCTCCACGCCTTCACCGTCGACGGCAGTCTCGCGGTCGACAAGGATCTCAAGCTCGACGGGTGGCTGAAAACCCTGAACGTCGAGATGCCCATGATGCCGCTCCTCAATAATTATGACGGCAACGTCTGGCAAGTGCAGCCTATGGCCGACATGCTCGCGAATTCCAATTCCCGCCAGCACCTCGAGTCCTCGCTCGTCCAGTACGCACAATCGCACAAAGACGCGGGCATCGCCGTCGATTTCGAGGAAGTGCCTGACACGAGCCAGAAAAATTTCGTCGCGTTCATCCGCGAACTCGGCGTCGCCCTGCATGTGTCCAACCTCAAATTAATGGTTGCCCTCCCCGCCGCCGACTGGGCGTACGACTATAAAGCTCTAGGTGCCGCCTCCGACGCCATCATTCTGATGAACTACGATTTCCACTGGCCGCAATCGGCGGCCGGCCCAATTGTCGCCCAGGACTGGTATATCAAGAACCTCAAAGCCATCGTCAAGATGGTCCCGCCGCAGAAGATCGTCATGGGCATCGCCAATTACGCGTACGACTGGCCATCGCCCACAAAGACTGTCCCGCATCCTGTCGCCGACGCACTGCCTTTCCAATCCGCCTGCGTGCGCGCTCTTGAATCCGACGCCACCATTCAGTTCGATTCGGCGTCCGTCAGCCCTTTTTATAATTACGAAGATGAGAACAACAATGTCCACAACGTGTGGATGCTCGACGCCCTTACCGCCTATAACGAGATTCGCGCCGCGGAACGAGCCGGTCTGTACGGCACGGCTTTATGGCGATTCGGCACGGAAGATCCATCCATCTGGGACATTTGGGATGCCACGCGTCCCAATGATCAAACTCGCGCCCAGCTTGAGGCCATTCCTCCGGGCTACGATTTAATTCTCGAAGGCGAGGGCGATCTCTGGCGCATAACCGCGACTCCCGAGAGCGGCCAGCGCACTTTCCATTACGACGAAGCATCCGACACATTCACCGACGAACGGCTCACGAAATATCCTCTCTCGTGGCGCATCGAACGCATGGGCGGCGCTGATAAAAAGCAACTGGCGCTCACCTTCGACGACGGCCCGGATTCTCCTTGGACCGCCGATATTCTGAAAGTCCTCAAGCGGGAAAATGTTCCCGCCACCTTTTTTGTCATCGGCGTCGAAGTCGATAAATATCCCACCATCGTGCGCCAGGAATTTGCCGCGGGCGATGAAATCGGCAACCACACTTACACTCATCCGGATTTCGATCTCGCTTCAAAAGCGCAAATCGAATTTGAGCTGAATCTCACGCAGCGCCTCCTCGAAAGCGACCTCGGCGTCAAGACGCTCCTTTTCCGCCCGCCGTACGGCATCGACGAAGAACCGGAAACAGCGGACGAAGTCGCCAATCTTCCCATACCGCAGTCCATGGGTTACTTGCTTGTCGCGGGCCACATTGACCCGCACGACTGGGGAGAAGAGGGAGGTGTTCCTCCGCCTCCGACGGCCACCATCGTTCAACGCGTCGTCGACCAGGTCCACAAAGTTCCCGGCAACATCATTATCATGCACGACGGTGGCGGCGACCGCAGCCACACTGTCGCGGCGCTTCCGCAAATCATCGAGCAGCTCAAGGCGCAGGGCTACTCCTTCGTCACCGTATCGCAACTTCTGCACCAGACGCGCGCACAAGTCATGCCTCCCTTGAGCGACGAGGAAAAACTCTTTGCCCGCGCCGATTCATTCATTTTCAACTTGTTTCACTGGCTCCGTCTTTCGATCGCGTTCATCTTCGTCGCGGGAATCGCGCTTGTCAGTGGACGCGCCCTATTTATCGGCCTGCTCGCGCTCGCGGAAAAATTGCGCGCCGCGCCCCTGGATCATCCCGAGTATCAGCCCATCGTCACTGTGCTGATACCCGCATATAACGAAGAGGCCGTCATTACGGACACAGTACGCTCCGCGCTCGCCTCGCGTTACGCGAAACTCGAAATCATCGTGATCGACGACGGCTCGACCGATCAAACCAGTGAACGCGTTCTCGAAGCCTTCGGACGCGACGCGCGCGTCCGCTTGATTCGCCAAGCCAACTATGGAAAATCCGCCGCCCTCAATCACGCTCTTTCCGAAGCCGCGGGCGAAGTTATCGTCACCATCGACGCCGACACCATCGTTGATCCCGACGCCGTTCCGCGCCTGGTTCGCCATTTCGCGAACCCGAATGTGGCCGCCGTCGCCGGAAACGTGAAAGTCATGAACCGCAATCGCTGGCTTACGCGCTGGCAGGCTCTCGAATACATCACCAGCCAGAATCTCGAAAAGCGCGCTTTCGATTTGCTGAATTGCATTCCTGTGGTACCCGGAGCGGTGGGAGCCTGGCGTGCGAAAGTCATGCGCGCCTGCGGAGGTTTCGCCGGAGACACCGTCGCCGAAGACACCGACCTCACCCTCACCATCCGTCGGCATGGCTGGAAAATTCTCTACGACGAAGACGCCATCGGCCACACCGAAGTTCCCGACACGGTCGAGAGTCTGATTCGCCAGCGCTTCCGCTGGACCTTTGGCACGCTCCAAGCCGTCTGGAAACATCGCGACGCCATCGGCCGCCCGCGCTACGGCACGCTCGGCTGGATCACTTTGCCCAACGTTTTCCTGTTTCAAATTTTGCTGCCGCTTGTCTCGCCCATCATCGATTTTCTTTTCCTGTTTTCGATTCTTCTATGGGGACTCGCCCAGTTTCACTTCACGCATCTTCCCGCGCTCTGGACCAGCGACGACGTCATTCGCTCTCTGATTTTCTTCGCCGCTTTCATGCTCATTGACTTGCTCACCTGCGTCATCGCCTTCGCCCTCGAGAAAAACGAAGACTGGACTCTTCTCGCGCCTTTGCTCATCCAGCGCTTCTACTACCGCCAGATGATGTACGTAGTCCTTTTCCGCGCCCTCAAGGAAGCCGTCCAAGGCCGCCCCGTAGGCTGGCGCGGCGTAGAACCCCAAAAGCCCGAACTCCCCGCACCGGTGACGCAACCCGAATAACCCGTTGTGCATTTGCCTTTGTAGTGCCGGCCTTCAAGCCGGCAAGTCTGGCCGTG
>DASRQP010000325.1:0-7340 GCA_035696585.1 Candidatus Acidiferrales bacterium
GCCGGCGAAGCCGCCGCCGGCCTTCATGGCGCGAATCGCCTCGGCGGGAATTCGCTTTCGGACTTGCTCGTTTTCGGACGCCGTGCCGGCGCTGCCGCGGCGAAGCACGCAAAAGAAACCGCCCCGCCGACTCTCGATTCCGCGCAGATCGAAGACGCCGCGCGCGAGATGCTAATTCCCTTCGAGCGCCGCGACGGCGAAGGCCCTTACGAGATTCATCGTGAGTTGCAGGATACCCTGCAGGCTCTGGTGGGCATCTATCGCAACGAGGACGATCTGAAGCGCGCCCTCGCGGAAATTGAACGCCTCCGCGAACGCGCCTCGCACGTCCGCGTCGAAGGCTCGCGCTTGTTTAATCCGGGATGGCATCTCGCGCGCGATCTGAAATCCATGTTGACCGTCGCCGAATGCGTCACGCGCTGCGCCCTCGCTCGCAAAGAGAGCCGCGGCGCGCACAGCCGTCTCGATTTTCCGGAATATGACGCAGCGTGGGGGAAAAAGAACAACATCATCGTTCGCGATGGCGCGGGAATGACGTTGCGTCAAATCCCCGTTCGCGAAATGCCCGACGATTTGAAGCAGCTGTTAGCCGATGAAAAATAGCCGTAGCAAAACTCACGGCCTGCTGGAGAATCCGTAACTTAGGGGGTCGCATCTCAGCAGGTCGCTGAAAACTTTGTTTCTTCAGGAGGCCGGGGCTTTAGCCCCGGCGCAAAAGCTGTTTTATCACGGGGCTTTAGCCCCTGAAGTCCGTGAAGTAGGTTGCTGATGACAAATAAGTCTCCAACGCAAGCCCAGCGCAAAGCGCACAGCGGAGGCCGCTCGTGGCAGAAGCCGTCTTAGCCGTATTTCGTGGCACGCGCGAAGGTGGCGCTCCAGTCGACTATCGCGTCCCCATCGCGCCCGGCATGGTGGTTCTCGACGCGCTCCACTACATCCAGGGTCATCTCGCTCCCGACCTTGCCGTCCGCTGGAACTGCAAAGCCGGCCGCTGCGGCTCCTGCTCCGCCGAAGTCAATGGCCGCCCGCGGCTCACCTGCAAGACGCGCATGGACTCGCTTCCCCAGGACAAGCCCATCACTGTCGCGCCGATGAAAACATTTCCCGTGATCAAAGATCTGGTCACTGACGTCTCCTGGAATTATCAGGTGAACAAGAAAATCCCCGCATTCTCGCCGCGTCCTGGAACAGGTTGGAAGATGCTTCAAGCCGACGTCGACCGCGCGCAGGAATTTCGCAAATGCATCGAATGTTTTTTGTGCCAGGACGTTTGCCACGTCCTCCGCGATCATCAAAAACAACAGCAGTATGCCGGCCCGAGATTTTTTGTCCGCATCGCCGGCCTCGAAATGCACCCTCTCGACAATCTGTCGCGCATAAAAGGTATCAAAGACCAGATGGGAATCGGATTTTGCAATATCACCAAATGCTGCACGGAAGTTTGCCCCGAGAGCATTCACATCACCGATAACGCAATCATCCCGCTGAAGGAACGCGTCGTCGATCAGTTCTACGATCCGTTAATTTGGATCGCTCGCAAATTCAGGCGTTCCGGCGACACCTAATCAGAGCGGAGGCCCCATGGAACACGCGTTGAAATCCATTTCGAAGGCCGGAATTCCCGAAGCCATCGCGAAGACTGAGTTGTACCGTTATCTCAATGAGCCCGAAGAGGCGGAGTCGATTTGCCACGACATTCTCGCCATCGAACCCAAGCATCAACTCGCTCTCCGCGTCCTCGGCCTGTCGATCACCGACCAGTTCACTGGCGCTCCTTCGGACCGTTACGCGGAAGTCCAAAGCATTTTTGAGCGCCTCGAGAATTCCTACGAGCGCTTCTATTATCTCGGCCTTCTCAATGAACGCCGTGCGAAAGTGCAACTCCGCGCCGGCCGCCCCCCGCACGCCCTTCGTGTTCTTTTTGAAGAAGCTCTGCGCTGTTTCGCCGAAGCCGAAAAAATCCATCCGCCGGGCAATGACGATGCCGTTCTCCGCTGGAATCGTTGCGTTCGCTTGCTGCACAGCCACTCCGCCGCTGAACAGCAAAATCCCGAAGAAGCCATCGATTTCGGCGACAGCAATCCTTACTGAAGAGTATGTCGATTCGCAAATGAACACTGTGAAATTAGCCCGGCGCTTCGCTCTCGTTGGTTTTCTTGTTTCAATTTCATTTTTCTTTTTCTGGTATCTGGATGATAAGTTCAATTTTTTTCATTTGCCGACGGTGGAGACCCCACCTCCGGGCAACTACAGTGAACCTTATTTACGCGCTTTGCTTGAGAGGCTGAATTTTATTGTTTGCCCACCGCTGCTCATCACATTCTTCGGCATGGATTTGGGATTATCGGTAAATCTGATTTTGGATGCGATCGTGGTTGTCCTCAACACTGCGTTGTATTTCGTTCTAGGTCTGCTTTGCGGAACGGTCTGGAGCAGAGCGGCTCGTTTACGCGTCAAATAGGCTAGTTCGCGCATCCAATTTCCAGCGTGTTAAAATGCCAAGAGGGCACGCTGACGGGAGAATTCCATGACCGAAACCGCCACATTTGGAGCTGGCTGCTTTTGGGGAGTCGAAGCCGCATTCCGGCGTTTGCCGGGCGTCGTGGACGTTGCAGCGGGCTACAGCGGCGGACACACGCCGAACCCGACCTACAAGGATGTTTGCTCGCACACAACAGGCCACGCCGAAGTCGTGCAGGTGACGTTTGATCCACAGAAGATCACTTACGACCAGTTGCTCGATGTCTTCTGGCAAATCCACAATCCAACGCAAGTAAACCGCCAGGGACCCGACGTTGGCACGCAATACCGTTCCGCAATCTTCGTTCACTCGCCGGAGCAGCAGGCCATCGCGGAGAAATCAAAAGCAGCATTGGCCGCGAGCGGCAAATTCCAGCGCCCCATCGCCACGGAAATCACCACGGCAGGCCCCTTTTATCGTGCGGAAGAGTGCCACCAAAAATATCTGGAAAAGCACGGCGCCGCATCCTGCCATTTCTAAAATTTTCTTTCGCGATTCCTCCAAATGTCCGCGCTGCGGCTTTCCCTGACAGCTTGCTGAAAAACCTCATTTGATGTCATTCCGAGGAGCAGCCGCGACGAGGAATCTGCTTTCGGCTTTGTGCTTGCGGCAGCTTGTTTGCCTTTGCGCTTTCGAAGTTGCCCTTCCGGGGTGCCCCATCCTGTTTACCCTGACGAAGGAAGGGAGCGCCCGTGAACTTTGGGCGCGAAGGGTGGGGATTTTCCTCGCACACACCTCAAACTTCTGTTGCCGCCTTCGCGCCGCCGTCTTTACGCCTCGGTTGCGTCAGGGCACGGTTTTCGCGCTTCTTGCGGGGATTCCTTGGGACGCTTTCGCGCGGGTCTCTCTGAGAGGTAAGATATCTCGTGAACGGTCTTTCAGGGGGTCGGAGCTTTAGCTCCGACACAAAGGCCCAAAAAAGCAAGGGCTTTAGCCCCTGAAGTACAGCGGCTCGCTAAACCAGTGCCAATCCGCTTCTTATTTCCCCACCTCAAGTATCGAAAACGATCCCGGCACCATCTGTCCGCGGCTCGGACGTCCTCCTGCCGCTGGCGGTGCCGGTGGCGGAGTGAACTGCGCCGCGATCAGCAGGATGTGCCCCGTCTTGCTGTCCAACGTCAGCGTCTTGGCCCACGGCGTCGTCTGCACCGTCTGCTCCACCACGAACTCCGTCGGGCTGTTCTCCTTAATCACCGTCAGCGTCCCATCGCGCTGCGAGCTGAACGCTTCCATCGTATCCGGATTGAACGTTGCCCCGTCCGTGCCCATGCCAATCGGCAGCGTCGTGATGATTTTGCCGTCGTCCGAATTCAGAATCACCATCGTTTGCGGACTGTGGCAAGCCGCGAAAAGTACGTGATTCTTCACGTCAAACGCCAGTCCGCCCGGCCCTCCGCCTTTTCCGCCGAGGTCGTAATGCGCCGTCACCTTCATCGTTTTCGCATCCACCACCGCGATGTTGTCTTTGTCCTCGATATCAACGTAGAGGTGCCCGTTCCCGTCCGTCACCGCCTGCTCCGGCGCTCCACCCAGGTCAATCGTGCCCACCACGGAGCCGTTCGTTGCGTCGATCACCGTCGCATTCGGCGCGCGATGGCTGAAAATGTAGACGCGCTCGTTGAACGGGTCGAATAGGATTCCGTCCGGACCGCCGTCCACATCGATCGTCTTGATCGTCGCTAGGCTTGTGGTGTCCCACATCACCACCGGCTTGCTGCTCGCAAAGCCGTGATTCGACTTCGGGTCCACCGCCACTCCGCGCGCGTTCGAATTCGGTATTTCGCCCGCCGGCTCCAGCGTGTCCAGGTTGAACACCGTCACTCGCGCGCCAGACGCCGCGGGACGCGGAACGTACAACCGACGTCCCACCGAATCCGCGTACACGTAATCAAATCCGCCTTCGCCGCCCACTTTCGCGGTTCGCAAAACTTTATAAGGTCCCTCGCTGGGGGCTTGCTGGGCAAATCCGCTGGACGCGAGCATTGCGGCCACGGCTAAAAATACGAAACAAAATCGTCGCATAAAATTCCTCCTCGATTGCACGCCTCGATTGCACGCTAATTCCCCTTTTCGTTTCAATCCCGATGTGGCTTCTAACGGATTGTGGAAATCGGTTTCGTTGTCGTTATGACTGGGGCACGATATTCGCGTGACGGGCAACTTCTTGCCAGCGTCCCTGCTGTTTCATCCAAATCGCGGTAAACCGGAGTTCCTGTTTCTTCCCGGCAATCGGCATCTTACCGCCCCAAATGACGGTTTCGCTGCCCGCTAGGATCACGGTGTCGCCATAGACGCGCGCGTATTCGATGCGACGGTCGAACGACGTGATTACGAGAAACCCGGACTTCATCATGCCGAGCACGTCTTGTTTATTCACGAACTTGTTCAAGGGGTTCGTGACGACGAGGTCGTCAGACCATAGCCGCGCCATTCCCTCTGGATCCTTGCGCAAGAACGCCCGCACTTCCTCGTCGCTTGCTTGGCGTACCTGTTGTTCCGCCAGCGTGTCGGCGGAGGGTGAAGGCGCTTGTACCGTAGCGCATAACGAGACCATGGTGAACAGCATTGTCGACGCGAGCATTGCGCTCGCGGCTAAAAATACCAGACAAAATCGTCGCATGAAATAACTCCTCAGTGGAACCAGAATCCCTATTTTTGACTCCAGTCCGGCGCAGTATACACCACTCTCCCGCATCAACTTTCATTTCCGGCCGTCCATGACCTGCTCAGTCCTCAGCTTCGTGTTGTCCCCGTTTCGTCGAAAAAACGTGGTACGTGACGGCATCCCACGCGTTGTGAATGCCGCTGAAGAGTAGCAGCAGCGCCGCCACTCCGACGCCAAACATGGCCCCACGTGCGTGAGCGCGAGCCGCATACGCCGATGCGGCCAGCGTTGCATACGCTACGAAGGGCAGCAGAGCATGAAACAACCAATCTTCGAACTGCGGCTTGTATGTGGTTTGCATTCGCATGCGCCGAACCACGATGATCTGGTACACGATCCCAGTAAGCCCCACTAAGCCCAAAAGAATTGTGGCGGCGCCGACCCCTTGCCACGGAGCGCTTAGAATTGCTGACAGCAGCAGCACGGCTCCGAAATGAACGATTGTGGGTGTTCCGAACGCGCTGCCGGCCTGCGCGTGAGCTGCTGCCGGCCTGTCGGCGATCAGGGTTATCACCACGAACTGCAATCCAATCAGCGCGCCGGCAGACGACCCAACGATTACGTAGAAATTCTCCCATCCGGTGATTGCTGCCACGGCCGTCACCTCGTCTTCTGCGCCCTCGCGCAAGGCCAGGGATTGCGTCCTTCCGGCGCTTAATCAGCGATGGTATTGTTCGTCGCTGACTTTTTCCCGCTCAGCGGCCCACCATTTTTTGCAGCTCTTCGGGGTACCGAGCGCCTTGCACCGCGATCTTTGAGGCCGCCGTCTCCAGTTCCCGGAGATCGTCGCGCGAAAGTTCCACCTTAGCGGCTCCCATGTTTTCTTCGAGCCGTGCCAGCTTGGTCGTACCCGGGATGGGCACGATCCACGGTTTCTGCGCAAGCAGCCACGCGAGTGCAATCTGAGCAGGTGTCGCTTTCTTCTGTTGCGCAAACCTGCCGATCAGATCCACGAACGCCTGATTCGCTTTCCGGTTCTCTGGCGTAAAGCGCGGGACGATGTTGCGGAAATCGTTTTTGTCAAACTTCGTGTCTTCGCTGATCTTTCCCGTGAGGAAGCCTCTACCCAGAGGACTGAATGGAACGAACCCGATCCCCAGTTCCTCCAGTGCCGGGAACACCTCCGCTTCTGGCTCTCTCCACCACAGCGAGTATTCGCTCTGCAGCGCGGTGACGGGCTGAACCTTGTGCGCACGGCGAATGGTCTGCGCGCCTGCTTCAGAGAGTCCGAAGTGCTTCACCTTGCCTTGCTGAATCAGCTCCTTCACAGCTCCGGCGACATCTTCGATCGGAACGTTCGGATCCACGCGGTGCTGGTAGAACAAGTCGATAACGTCAGTCTTCAAGCGTTTGAGCGAGGCATCGGCGACCTGCTTGATGTGTTCTGGCCTGCTGTCCAGCCCGGCCTGTTTGCTTGTCTTCGGATCAAGTCTGAACCCGAATTTCGTGGCGATCGCCACTTGCTTGCGGAAGGGAACGAGGGCTTCCCCCACGAGTTCTTCGTTCGTGAATGGGCCGTAGACTTCGGCGGTATCGAAGAACGTAACCCCACCTTCGGCGGCCGCTCGAATCAGCGAGATCCCTTCCTTCTTGTCCACGGCGGGTCCGTAGCTGTCACTCAGCCCCATGCACCCTAGCCCCAGCGCCGACACTTCCAAATTGCTCTTTCCCAGTTTGCGTTTTTGCATTTGCTTCTCCTCCTTCTTGCAAAGCGGGCCCCGCTTACAATGCTGCCCTCGCACCGTGTTTCTTTGGCGCAGAAAACACCATAGCAGATTGCGCTTTCCCGATGTAGATTGACATTAGTCCAGAGCAGGCCAGCCATGACGTGAGCAAAAGTGCGAGGCACACTTCGGAAAGCTGAAGGTGGTGGGTCAGTTTGAATTTTCTTGATCGTGACACAAAGAGCCGAAATTCAAACTGACCATTACCAAGCTAAACACTCGTGCATTATGAAAGGACCGCGACCGTGAACGCCGCTGTTCTGCGTATCTTGGGGAAACCGCCGCGTTGCGAGCAGTTCCCCGATCCAACTCCTGGGAAAGATGAGGCGATTATAGACGTCCGTGCCGCCGCGCTCAAACCAGTCGATAAGCAACTCGCCAGCGGATCCCACTATGCCAGCCCGCGCCAACTGCCTGTCGTGTGTGGCGT
>DASRQP010000326.1:0-8815 GCA_035696585.1 Candidatus Acidiferrales bacterium
CGGCCAGCAAGAAAACCCCTTTCAAAACCGTGTCCTGCGTCGCGGCCATGGCGAGGACGGTTGCCAGAATGGGCCCGATGCACGGCGTCCATCCAAACGCGAACGCGAATCCCATTAAAAATCCGCTGACGACGCCCGGCCGCCCGCCCAGGTTGCGGAAGTGCGCGTCGCGATTCAGCCAGCGCGTCAGGGATGGACCCAGCAGGAAAATCAGCGCGCTGGCGAACAAGTGAATCGGGCGAAAATTGCGGGAATATCCGGGCAGCAGAAACGCCATCGCAATCCCCGCAGCCACAAGCAGACCGCCGATCACGAACCCGATGCGAATGGAAATCTTCGCCAGACCGCCGATTAAATGCAGACCGAAAAGAAGAATGAATGCGCCCGCGAAGGGCGCGAGTTCGTTGCGATTGCTCAGCAGAAACGTTCCAACCGCAGTCGCCGAAGCGCCAAAGCTGATGAATACAATCGAGAATCCGATGACGAACGCAAACGCGGAGCGCAGCAATTCGCCGCGCGAACCCTGCCCCTGTTGAAGCTGGTCGACGCCGATGCCAGAAAGCATCGAGATGTATCCGGGCACGAGAGGCAGAACGCACGGAGATAGAAATGAGATCAGCCCCGCGAGCAGCGCCGTAAATACGGTCACGTTCATCTGATGTAATTACGCTCCTCGTTCTGGCATTGGATGTTTCGCATCCCGATACGGCGCATGCGAGCTGCGATTTTCGCACACCGCTGCGCAAAGCGCACGCGTGTGTCTGGCACATTGTTCACGACGGCCTCAAAAAGCTTTTGGCTATGTTGATTGACGTCCTGACCGGGGTCGGCCAAGACGAAAAGCAGATCCCTCGCCGCATGGCGGCTCCCTTCGTGCCTCAGGGCAGGCGGGATGACAAATTCGTGGAGAGGCGCGTCGAGACCATGAAATCAACAGAGCCAAGACTTTTCTAAGATTCGGCCGGTCGATGGAGAAACCCGAGGAAAAACCTCCAGGTGACGCCGGAACCATTCATTGAGTCGCTGCGCGGCGCCGAGATGCCGCATTGTCCCGTTTTGTAAGCCACGGAGAATCAGCGAGAAGCCTGCGGCTCGCGCAGCCGCGCGATTTGGCTCTCCTCATGCTTTATGGCAGTTGCTGGCGAGGACGTATGGCCAGTGGAGACCGAGATGACGCCAAATCAAATAACACTTTTGCGGGTTCTGATGGGCTTCGCCGCAGTCGCGCTGTTCGCGCGCAATTTTTGGTGTGACCTTGCGGCGCTGGTGTTGACGATCGCGGCAATCACGCTCGACGCGCTCGACGGCTACATTGCGCGACGGCGGAAACTTGCGACACCGCTCGGCGCGCAGTTGGACATTCTGGGCGATCGCGTGGTCGAGAATGTTTTCTTCACTTTTTTTGCCGTGACGGGATTGGTGTCTCTGTGGGTGCCGGTTCTATTTTTTGTTCGCGGCACGTCGACTGATTTTCTTCGTAGTCTGGCGGCGCGCGCGGGGCGCAGCGGCTTTGGCGCAAATTCCATGCTGCAAACATGGTGGGGACGCACGCTGGTCGCTTCACGCGCCAGCCGGGCCGCCTATGGCGCGATGAAATGCCTTTGCTTTTGTTATCTCGGCGTGGAACTGACGCTCGTGCGGTTGCCAGCGGCGGCTCTCTCTCCCGCGCAAGTCGCATGGGTGCGCGCGGCAGCCGAAGCGCTGGTGCTGGCAACGGTCGCTTTCTGCCTGATTCGAGCCGTACCTGTTTTGTGGGAAGGGCGGCGATTTTTTTTCGCGGCGTCGCCAACACCAGTGAAAACAATTGTGGGCGGCGCGCAATGAGCTACGAAGGCAACGTCGGCGCATTTTTTGATCTCGACGGCACGTTGTTGCCTCGGCCGTCGGTGGAACGCCGCTTTATTTTGTTTCTTCTGATGCGCGGGCTGATCGGGCTGGCGCAATTTGCACGCTGTGGGGCGCGGTTCATCGCCAATATCACGAGGAATCGTCACGCCGCAATTGGAGCTAATAAAGCGTACTTCTCGGGAGTGTCCACCAGGTGCGTCGACGAATGGTCAAGGCAATTGGCATCGCATCCGGTGAAATTCTTTTCCGATGGCGTTGACCGGCTGAAATTTCATTTCGCGCAAGGACATCGCATTTTTCTGATTACCGGAGCGCCTACGCCGCTCGCGGAACTGGTTGGCAGTTATTCTTTAGTGCCACTGACGATTGTTGGAACGCAATTGGAGGCGCGTGACGGTTCTTGGATGGGAGAGATCACCGGCGAGCACATCAGCGGCGAGGCAAAACGGCGCGCTATTGTTCGTCTGGCTGCGGCGTACAGGTTGGATCTTGCGCGCAGTTTCGCATACGGCGATAGCGTCTCCGATCTTCCGATGCTCGAAACGGTTGGGCATCCGGCTGCGGTGAATCCGTCGGCAAGTCTGGAACGCGCTGCGCGCGCTCGGAACTGGCCAGTCATTTATTGGGGTTGCTGGCAAGGGCATTGGCGGGGGCGCTGGTGTGAGCGCTGGCGGAGGCGGAGCTGGCGTGAAGCGCAGAGTCCGAGAGTCGAAAATTCGCGCGATGCTGTGCAGATATCGCCAACACTTCACGCGAGTTTTATGCAATCCATAAATTTTCGGGGAACACACCGATGAGCATGACGTTCTTTCGCAATTCGTTAACGGCTTACGCAATGAGCGATGCAGTGTCGGACGCCGCGCGGCGCGGCCAGCGTAGAGCTTACGCGTTTTCGAGCCTCTTCGCCGAGATTCGAGAAGCTTGCGGAGCCTTCGAATGGGTATCGCTTGGATATCTCGCGTGGATTACCAGCATAATCGCCGTGTTTCACAAAAATATCGCGCATCCCGGCGCATTTGTCTGCGGGCACTGCGCGATAGCCGCGGCGATTATCGCGCTCGCAGTCATTGCGAGGAGATCCCCAGGCGCAAGAGTTTTGCGTTTCGCGCGCCACTGGTATCCATTGCCGCTCTACATTTTTCTTTTTGAGGAACTGAGCGCGCTGGTCCACGCCATTTTCCCTTTCTGGCTCGACCGTTACTTCATCGCGTTCGATCACGCGCTGACGGGAGTAAATCCCTCGGTGTGGCTGGCGCAATTTGCCTCGCCCGCGCTCAACGACTTTATGCAGTTTTCTTACATGACTTATTTTCTTTACCTGGTGATTCTGCCGGCGCTGCTTTACGCGGCGAAAGAACGCCGCGTTTTTTGGGAAGTGATGGTCTCGACCGCCATTGCGCATTACACCGTGTACTTCATTTCCGTTCTGATGCCGGTGGAAAGCCCGCACTTTTCGCTGGCGTCGATCGAGACGGTGCGGCTTTCCGGAGGTTTTTGCACGCATCTGATCAACTGGCTGGAAAGTTACGCGCTGGTTCGCGGAGCGGCATTTCCTTCGGCACACGTTGCCGGTTCGACAGTCGCGATTTTGGCGTCGTGGCGTTATCGCCGGTGGCTGTTCTGGATTTGCCTGCCGTTTTTTCTGTGCATGTGCGTCGCGACTGTCTACGGGCGATATCACTACGTTGCCGACGTGCTCGCGGGACTGGCGACCGGCGTGTGGGGTTTCTATGCTGGCCAATGGTTGATGGAGCGGCGCGGGGCATTGCCCGTTGCGAGCGAGGCCGATGCGCGCGAATCGTGAAATAGGGCGAAAGAGCGAGACGAACGGCGAAATCAGAGTAGATTTGGCCGGCGCAGGTGCCACTGCGTTGCGCGTTCATAGGTGGCGGCGATTTGCAGCAACTTCGATTCTCCCCACTGCGGGCCGTGCAAGGCCATGCCGATTGGAAGGCCGCTCGGTGTAAATCCGCAGGGCAGGGAAATCACGGGGAAGCCTGTGAAATTTGCGGGGCGATTCATCCGCACCAGCGCGCCGCGCACTGATTGGGATTCGCCGGCGATCGTCACGGCGTCTTCTCCAATGCGCGAGGCGGCGATCGGCACGGTGGGCGCCAGGATAGCGTCGACGCGCTTGAAAGCGTCGCGAAAGTCCGCGCGCACTTGCTCGCGCGCTTGTTGAGCCTTCAAATAATCGACCGCGCGCACGGCGCTGCCCATCTCGAGCCGCTTCCGCACGTCTTTGCCGTAATCCGCGGCGCGCGCAGGAAAATATCCCTGGCTTTCGTGATACTCGAGCGCCTCGGCCAGGGCGATTTGCGTGCTCGGGTCAACTGAATCCGCAATATGCGGCAAGGAGATTTCTTCGACGCGCGCGCCGAGACTCTCAAGAATCTTGGAGGCCGTTTCGATGGCGCGCTTGATTTCTGGATCGACGCGGTCGAAGAAATATTCTCGCGGCCAGCCGAGGCGCAGTTGGATTTGTTTTCCGCGCATTGGCAGACTGGCGCGCGCGGCTTTGTAAAAAACGTGTTGCGGCTTGTCGCATTCGCAAATTGCGTCGAGCATGATTGCCGCGTCAGCGACGGTTCTTACGAGCGGGCCGGCGTGATCGAGAGTTACCGCGAGAGGCACGATTCCTTTGCAGCTCACGCGGCCGAAATTCGGTTTTAGTCCGACGATGCCGCAAAGCGCCGAGGGAATTCGTATCGAGCCGCCAGTGTCCGTTCCAACAGAAGCGAATCCCATTCCTGTTGCGACGGCTGCCGCGGAGCCGCCGCTCGAGCCGCCGGGTATGCATTCGAGATTCCACGGATTCCGCGCGGGGCCGTAATGCGGATTCTCGGTGGTGATTCCGTACGCGAACTCGTGGAGATTTGTTTTGCCGAGCAGCACAGCGCCTGCAAGCGAAAGCTTCCGGGCCACGTCGGCGTCTGCCAACGGAATAAAGTTTTCGAGGATCTTTGAGCCGGCGGTGGTTCGCACGCCTGCGGTGCAAATGTTGTCCTTCAGCGTGATGGGAATTCCGTGCAGAGGGCCGCGGTATTTTCCGCGCGCGATTTCCCGCTCGGCGGCGCGAGCTTCACGCAACGCGCGCTCCGCAGTGATAGTGATGAACGCGTTCAGGCGCGGATTCAGGGTTTCTATGCGCTGGAGAGCTGCTTTGGTAAGTTCGACGGGCGAAATCTTCTTTTTACGCAGCAGCGCTGCGGCTTCGACAATCGTCAGGTAGTTAAGCTCGTCTCTCACCGTCACCGTTTAAAAAATGGTTTCCTGCCGCCGCAGGTTGCCAAACGATCCAAGATTGGCGATCAGAAAAACAACGCGAAATTGATTTTCGTTTCGTACCGTACCCAGCGACAACCTTCTGTATTCGAAGCCGATGCCACAGCACGAGCCGTTGTAAGAGATCTGCGCGACTTGGCTCTGAAAGATACTCTGACTCACGTCATAACTGAATCCGAGGGCCGTGTTCCATCCGCGGCGGTTCAGGCTGCCGTACCCGACGAGTGCGCGGACTTGATTTGACCGAGGCAAAACAATTCCCGGATTGGTTGAGGAAGTTGTTGGAATGCTAACGGTCGAGAAATCGGCGAGGGTCAAAAAAGATTCGCGGTAAGGGCGGATTTTCACGAGCGAGCCAATCGCCGTCAGGCGGTTGCGCACGGGATCAAAGTCCACGCGGAATTGCGTGTCGAAACGGCCGCCGGGCTCGATTCGCAAGTCGCTGATGATCGGGGAAAAGCGGTGCAGGCTGTCGGCGAATGCAAAGGGCGTGAGCGAATCAAGGGCCTGAAAAACGTTGCGCGCGCCCGGAACCAGGGCACCGCCGAACGTCGGATCAAAATAATATTTCTGCGTCAGGTCCCAGCTTGCCACTTCCTGGGCGTTGCCGTCGCCATCGCGCCGGTAGAGCCGCTGCGTGACGCCGTACTGGACATCGTTGGTATCGGTTAGTGTGTCGTCTTCATCGAAGTGCAAGAATCTGCCGAAGTCGTTCACGCCGTTCACATAGTGATAAGCGACCTTGGGTTCGACAACATGCTTCCATTTGATCGCGCCGTCGGTCCACACGCGGTCAAAAGACGGAGGCTGCAAATCGAGTGAAAATTCCTCCGTGGTCCGGACGAGCGGCTGACTGACGAAGACTCCATTCTGCAATTGTCCGCCGTAGCGCAGCGAGCGCAACGTAAAGCTGGGCGTCACTCCCAGCCAAGGCCCCCAGTGCAGCGGGACGGTCACGTTTGGGGCAAATTCGGTTCGCGACACGAACGAAGGCGTTTCGAACCCCGGGGGCACGTTCGTTTCACGATGCACCGCGTCGGCAAAAAAATCGAAGCCCACATATATGGGAAGTTTTTTCCACGGCGCGCGGTCCACGGAACTCACGCGAACTTCCGGCGCCGTCCGCAAATCGATCGCGGTGTCTGGCTCCGCACTCAAGAAGTTTTTGTAACTCATGGAGGCAAGGCTGATGGTCAAGCCGTCAATATTTTTTGTCAGAAATGCGGTGTTGCGGACTTCCGAGTTAACGGCTTGCTCGAATGTTTCCGAAAAGGCGAGGCGGAATGTGAGGGACGACAGTTGATCGAGATCCGCAACCGCGCGCCAACCGCCGGGCAGTAACGCGTCAAAAAAAACATGGTCCTCGTGGCCACCCTGCTTGGTGACGACTCCGCCGGGGACGGCGATGCCGCGATCGATGACTCCGAAATAACTGGCTGTCAGCGTGGCGTTTTGCCATGGCTTCATACGAATATCGCCTGTTTGGCTCCAACCGCGACGGCTTAAGTATTCCGCTCCGATGGTTGCGTCCATCCATTCGGTGGGCGCCCAGTAGAACGAATCTCCGAAGACAAAACCCTTTGCCGTGGTGTTACCGACTTCTGGAATCAGAAACCCCGACTGACGGAGCTTTCTGGCAATGGGGACGGAAGCATAGGGAAGATAAATAATCGGCACGTAAAAAAGGCGGAAGGAGGCGTTGTCAAGCGCCACGGATTTCTGCAAATGGATGACGGCCTTGGGAGCATAGAATTTCCACTGCGGGCTGTTCGGCTTGCACACCGTCACCCACGCATGGGTTACTACAAAGGTGTCGTCGTCCGTGCGTTCGACGGTGGCCGCCGCGAACGTGAGGGGATTAGGGCTGACCAGCACGCTTGGATTGGAAAGATGCGGAGTGGTGACCGTGCCGCGCACGTTGCGAAATGAACCGCGGCCGGTTTTCATGTTAAATGTTCCTTCATCCGCGTCCATATGCTGCATCTGATAATCAAACTGGACGTGTCCGTGCGCCGCCGCCATTTTTGTGTCTTCATCGTATTGGACATGGTCCGCGCGCAGACGGATGCCGCCATACAAAATGTCAACGTGACCGTCGGCGTAAAAGATCTTTCCGGCTTGCCTCTGGGTATCCGCCTCAAGCGTCATTTCGCTGCTTTGGGTTCGCAGCCGCGTCTGCGCGCGACTGGTAGTTTGCCCGCTTGCGCAGCGGAGCGGGAGCAATGGCGATGTCAACATCAATAGCAATAGCGTCGCCATCGTTGGTTTACTTGGGTGGGTCGGGAAGCGGTTTTCGGCAAAATGGCGCATCGTCCAGGAAGAATCTAGGAGCCTAACACGCCGCGCCAAATTTGTAGCGGCGGGTTTTGTTGTTCTGCTTCGCTCCGCATGACCGTCTCATGGTTTTTGATGGGGCGCTCACGCCCGGTAGTGGCGTTATCTGATTCGCGACACTCGCCGGTTGATTTCTGTGCGCCTCAGTGACGTCAATCTGCTACGATGCTTTTGTTCCTCATGGGATTCCGGTCCGCAGCGCAAAACGAACCGGTGATTCAAGTCTGCTCGCAATGTGGCGCGGTAAGCAATCAAGCGGTTGACGTGTGTCCGTTTTGTGAGTCGGCTTTTGCGGTGGCCCAGCCCTCTCCCGCTTCGAATCGCGCGTCCGCCCCTTCTGAAGAACCTGAATGGCGCCGTGAGGTTGCCCGACGCCTGGAAGTATACCGGTCTCGCCGGCATCCATCGCAAGAGGAAGAAGAATCGCAGCCTGGTCTGCCTTTCATCCACGGCAATTCTCCCGACGTGATTACGACGGCGACGGCACCGCGCACGCTCGCGCGCCTTCGCCCGACGCAGCGCGTGGAAATTCACGTTTCGCAGCCGCAACTGGATTTCTCCGTGGTTGAAAATTACCGGCTGCATCCTGGCGGCTCAACTCTGCCAGTTGCTGAGCTGGCGAACCGCCGCCTGGCGGGTGCGGTGGACGCGACCATCGTGTCCGGCGTGTTCATTGGCTTCCTCGGGCTTTTTCGGTCGATGGGCGGCCAGCTCGGATTCGTGCGCACGGACTTGGCGGTATATGCGGCGACATTCTTCTTGATCTATGCGATTTATTTCTGCCTGTTCACTCTTTTTTCTGGCCCGACCCCTGGCATGAGGGCAGGCAGGCTCACTGTTGTTGGGTTGGACGGCACGTTCCCCGAGACGCGGCAGCTTCTGTGGCGGAGCTTCGGCTATTTGCTCTCCGGTGCAACATTGCTGCTCGGTTTCCTCTGGGCGCTGTGGGACGAAGATCGCATGACCTGGCACGACCGCATCTCGCAGACTTACATCGCCTCAGCCCACGAAGATGATTCCGAGACCGCAGACCGGGACGATGAGTAGAGACGGGAAAAGAATCCATTGGCCCGGAAGTTTCTGAATCAAAAATTGGGGAAGCACAACACGCGGCGCGCCAGCCTGCTTAAAGGAAAAGCCTACTCCCAGCCATCCGCAGCCAAACCCCGAGCATCGAAGCACTCTGGCACTTACCCCGTCAAGGGGCGCACTCTGGGGCACTGATAAAGGCACCCGGGGATGCTATAATCCAGTTTGGCTCGAGTCGGCTGTTTGCTGGCGGAACGGCAAAGCACCGGGCATGGGAAAAACACATGAGTCCATTTTGGAAAAAGGTCGTGATCGTCCT
>DASRQP010000327.1:0-2796 GCA_035696585.1 Candidatus Acidiferrales bacterium
TGCGCGAAGCGTCGCATAGATCGCAAAGGCCGCCAGCCCGATGAACACTGCCAGCGGCTGAATCCACCAGAAATCGCGCCGCTGTGTTGCGCCGAAGCGATTCGAGAGCTGCACGGTCCGAGATTCCGCCACGCGCCACCACCTTTCGCCGCGACATATTAGTATCGGGCCACAGGCAAGTCAACGCGTCGAGAGAAGGCCTGAAGAACTTTTATTCGATGACTCTTATGGTTTACGATTCCTAAATAACACCACCGATTTACCGCCGAATGCGTAATTTTCTTTTGAGGAGATCGTGACATGGCGAATCCGGGTGAAAAAAGCATCAAGGTACTGGCGATTGATGGCGGCGGAATACGCGGGATCATTCCGGCGGTGATTCTGGGAGAACTGCAGAAACGCGTGGGCAAGGATTTGTGGCGGACATTTGATCTGATCGCAGGGACATCCACGGGTGGAATCATCGCGCTGGGAATCGGCACGCAGGGAAATAAAGGTGCGCCGTATTCAGCGTGTGAGCTTCTGGACCTTTACCTGCAAGATGGCCCGGCGATATTCCGGAAGAGCTTCTTCACACCGGCGAGACAGCTGATTCTTCCGAAATATTCTCCGGATGCATTGGAAGCAACACTGACGAAATTCTTCCAAGATACTGAGTTGCAGACCGCGCTGACTCCGCTTTTGATATCGAGCTATGACCTGCAGGGACAGCTTCCGTTTTTCTTCAAGAGCCACAGAATCGCGGCCGACCCAAGCTACAACTGGAAAGTTACGGAAGTGGCGCGAGCGACTTCCGCGGCGCCTACATTCTTTCCTCCTCTTCACTTGATGAAAGGAGATCAGAACTATGCGCTGGTGGACGGCGGAGTGTTCGTCAACAACCCGTCGATGGCGGCGTACGCCGAAGCGCGGATTTTATATCCAGATGTGACACAAATGGCGATTGTATCGGTGGGCACGGGAGATCGGCAGGATCAAATTACGTACGCGTCGGCGAAGGTGTGGGGATTGCTGGGATGGGCGAAGCAAATCGTCCCGGTATTGATGGATAGTGTTTCGGAGGCGGTAGATTATGAGTTGGGATGCTTGCCAGGATGCGTTTATTACCGACTGCAGGTTCCCTGGGAGATACTGGAGCGGGCGTCGAGCGAAATGGACAACGTGACGCCGGAGAATCTGGCTAACTTGCAGAATGTGGCGAATGACTACGTGACATCGATTGCGGGCTTGCTGGACAAAATATGCGCGCAGCTGAAGGAGGGACGTGGAAGCGATATGCCGGGGATTGGACGTAAACAGAGTTGACGCAGCGAATCGTTACAACGGCGCTCAGTCGCCGTGCATGCCTGCCAGCCATTTCATCACCACTCGCTTTTGATCCGATTCCATTTCTGTAAACGAAATGCCCATGCCCTGGTTAGGCCGTGAATGCGCGACCGTGCCAGTAGCAGTGAAGGTCGCGCCCGCGTGGGTGATGGTCACACGAACGTTGGAGCCGGAGGGAAATGGACTGGGGGTAGTCACGTAGCAGCCGTGGAAGCTCAAGTCACCGGTGCGGGCATTGACGCGGGTTTCATGTTGCGCTTCGAGAAGTTCGACAGTGGCGAAAAAAGGGTGCCGAGGTTCACGTCTATGCTCATTCTCCGGTGTCATAGGTGGAACCTTTCCGCGTCTTGGTAAGCGCGAGCCAATCTATTCCCCGTGAGTCAATGCAGTCAAGGAAGTTGAATTGTCGGTTGTTGCCGATGCGGGATCGCGCGCGCTTTGCTACCAGGAAAGCTGCGTTTCTACGGGCGCAGAATAATCGACGCCTTCGACTTCGAAACCGAAGAGGGCGCGAAATTGATGCTGAAAGCCGGCGAAGTCGCTGAGTTCGCGCAAATTTTCCGTGGTGACGTTTGGCCAGAGCGCGGCGACTTCCTTTTGCACATCGGCGCGCATTTCGCGATCGTCGAGACGAATGCGGCCGGCATCGTCGAATTTCGGCGCGGCGCCCTCGGCAAGAAAATCAAAGAATAGGCGGCGCATTTGTTCGAGAGCGCCTTCGTCGAGATTTTTCTGCTTCATCACGCGAAATAAGATGCTCATGTAAAGCGGCACTACGGGAATGGCGGCGGAAGCTTGGGTGACGATGGCTTTGTTGATGGCGATGCGCGCTTCGCCGCCAAGCTGGTTGTCCAACATTTCATCCAGCGCATGCGCGGTTTGCTCGAGATGTTTCTTGGCCGCGCCGATCGTTCCATCGCGGTAGATGGGCCAGGTGATTTCCGGGCCGATATACGAATAGGCGAGCGTGCGGACATTTTCGGCGAGCAGATTTTCGGCAGCGAGCATGTCGAGCCACATTTTCCAATCTTCACCACCCATCACAGTGACCGTGTCGGCGATTTCGGCTTCGCTGGCGGGAGGAATCGTAACTTCCGTGACTTTTTCAGAGTCGAGTTCGACTGTTTTGTTTGTGTAAGCGGCGCCGATTGGCTTCAACACGGAATTGTGGCTTTGGCCGGAGACGGGATCTGTTCGCTTGGGCGCAGCGACGCTGTAAATGACCAGATCGATCTTGTCCATTTCCTTGCGGGCGATTTCCGCGACGGCGCGTTTGGCGGCATCCGAAAAAGCGTCGGCGTTGATCGTGGCGGCGAACAGGCCATCTTTTCGCGCGAAATCGTGGAATGCGGCGGTGTTGTAGAAACCCGCGCTGGCCGTCTTATTTCCGTCAGGCTCTCGTTCGAGGCAGACACCGAGTGTTTTCGCGCCGAAACCCCAGGCCGCTGCGATTCGAGAGGCAAGACCGTA